>NZ_BAAAPF010000072.1:0-23946 GCF_039531005.1 Streptomyces synnematoformans | reverse complement strand
TGACCCCGGAATGGCTGCGGTACGTCGTGGAGTGCGGCTACCAGGCGCCGCCGGAGCTGCTGCGCGCGCTGCTCGACGCCGCCCGCGCGGGCCGGCGAGAGCCAGCACGTGAGGGCGCAGGTCGATGCGGGCGCGGGCGGCGTCGAGGAGTTGGTCGAAGCGGTCGAGGTCGGCGGCGAGGGCGGGGTGCACGGGGGCCTCCTTGTCGTACGGCGAGAGCGCGGCGGGCGGACGGCGGCGGGCGGACGGCGGCGGCGCGCGGGCAACCCCGCTGCGACCTGCGGCGACACGGTCGCCGGCCGGCGACCGTCCACGTACGCTACGGGCCCGCACCCGCTCCGGTCCGTGGCCACTTCCACCCCACTGGACCTCTGCGCGGGCGCCCCGTTCCGGATATCGGCCTCGGTGACAACGAGCCGTCCGGCGTGCGCCACCATGGTCGGCATGAGCCTGACCGTCAGAGGCATCTCGTACGTCACGGGCGAGACCGGTGCCGACACCGTACGCGCCGACATGCGCGCCATCCGCGACGAGCTGCACTGCACCACCGTCATGCTCATCGGCACCGACGTGGCCGCGCAGACGGAGGCCGCGCGGATCGCGCTGGAGGCCGGGCTCGACGTCTACGTGCGCCCCTACCTGACCGACCGCCCCCGTGCCGAACTGCACGCCCACCTCGCCGAGACGGGTGCCGCCGCCGAGAAGCTGCGGGCCGCGTACCCGGGGCGGGTGACGCTGCTCGTGGGCACCGAGTTCTCCCTCACCCAGCGCGGCATGCTGCCGGGGCCGCGGGTGTTCGTGCGGTTGCAGGTGCTGGTGCGCTGGCGGCGGTTCTTCGACCGCCGGATCACCCGCAAGCTCCGCCCGCTCCTCGCCGACGCCCTCGCGACCGCGCGCGGCGTCTTCGACGGCCCGATCACCTACGGGGCGGGCTACTGGGAGGACGTCGACTGGACCGATTTCGACGTCGTCGGCGTCAACTACTACCGCATGGGCACCGACACGGCCGCCTACGAGCGCGGCCTCGACGCCCGGCGGCGCACGGCGGAGGAGCAGGGCAAGCCGCTGGTCGTCACCGAGTTCGGCTGTGGGGCGCACGTGGGCGCGGAACGGCGCGGACCGGGGTCGTTCAGGATCGTGCAGTGGTTCGCCGACAAGCCGAAGGTGCGCAAGGGGCACGTGCGCGACGAGGGCACCCAGGCGGCGTACCTGACCGAACTCATCGACCTGTACGCCGAGCACGGCATCCACGGCTGCTTCGTCTTCACCTTCGCCATGCGGGACTTCCCGCACGCCCCGGACGACCCGCGGCACGACCTGGACATGGCCGGCTTCGGCGTGGTCCGGTTCGCGGAGGGCGAGACGGAGCGGTGGGAGAAGAAGGAGGCGTACGGCGCGGTGGCCGCCCGCTACGGGGCGGACGCCTGACCGCCGACAACCGTCCTCCGCCACGCCCGCACGGCCCGAGGCGGTCCGCAACCGTCCGCGGGGAACGGGCGGAGACCTCGACCCGGGCGCACTAGGCTCCGTACCCTACTGGCCAGTTGCCCGGACGACCGGAGGATCCGATGGACGCGAAGCGCTGGGCGGCGCCCGTGCTCGCCGCGCTGCTGGTGGCCGTGGCCGTCGGCTGGGGCGCGGTGTCGCGGTCCGACGACGGCGACCCCGTGGACGAGGCGGTACGGAACCAGGCCCCGGGCCGTGCCCACCCCGCCTCGCCCGACCCAGCCCCGGACTCGCCGTCCCCCTCCTCCGGTGCGGAGAGCGGCGGCGGGGGCGGCGGCACGGCGCCGCGGGAGCCGCAGGACGTGCTCTACCTCGGCGACTCCCTCGCCATGGAGGCGCAGGACATCCTCGGCGACCGGCTGGAGCGCTCGGACCGCGTCGACGCGTACACCAGCGAACCGGTCGCCGGCGTGACCGTCTGCGACTACCTCCAGGGCCGCCCCGGGCGCTCGCTCGTCGCGGCCGAGAACAAGGCCGCGGCCCTGGTGAAGGAGCGCGAACCGGGCGTGATCGTGCTCCAGTTCTGGGGCAACACCTGGGGCTACACGCCCTGCATGGAGGGCGTCGAGTGGGGGACGCCCGAGTACTACGAGCGCTACGCCGCGGACATGCGCGCGCTGACCGGGCAGATCGCCGACGCCGCGCGCGAGGCGGACGTGCCGCGGCCCCGGCTCGTGTGGGTGCAGCAGCCGCCCGACGCGCTGCACCCCGACCGGATCGAGCAGGTCAACGCCCTCTACGAGCAGCAGGCCGAGAACTCCGGCGACCTGCTGGCCGACGGCGGCCGCGAGCTGCGCGGCGACGACGGGCGGTGGACGCAGTACCTGCCGTGCAACGACCACGAGCGGCGCACCGCCGGCCTGTGCACCGGCCCCGGCGACACCGCGCAGCTGCACCGCGACGACGACCCGTTGCACTTCTGCCTCGCGCCGACGCCGGAGGGCGGGCGGCCGTGCCCGGCCAGGTCCCCGGGGCTGGAGCGGTACAGCCGGGCGGTCGCGGACGAGGTGGCGGACTACCTGCGCGGCTGAGCGGGGATCTCCGCGGGGAGACGGGACGGGCGGCCCGGGTCGGCAGCCGGTTGCGGCCGGTGCTCGGCCGGTCCGATCCGGCAGGCAGCCGGTCTGACCCGGAGCCCGGTTTCTCAACCGGAGCCCCGCTTCTCAGCCGGAGCCCGGCTTCTGAGCCGGAGCCCTCGGTTCTCAGTCGGAGCCCGAGCCCGAGCCGGAGCCGGTCGGTTGCGGCCGCGGCCTGCGGACCAGGTACGCGGCGCCGAGCCCGGCGGCGAAGAGCGCCAGCACCGAGACGCCCGTGGCCAGCCAGCCCGCGCCCAGCCAGCGGCTGCCGAAGTACCCCAGCGTCACGCCGTACGCGGCCCACAGCAGCCCGGCGAGCGCGGACCACGGCAGGAACTCCCGTGCCTGCCGGTGCGCCGCCCCCGCGCCCAGGCTGACCACGCTGCGCCCCGCGGGCGCGAACCGGGCCAGCACGACGATCCCGCCGCCGCGCCGGCCGCTGAGGTGGTGGCCGAGGCGCTCCTGCGCGCGGACCAGGTAGCGGGAGTTGGCGAACCTCTCGCGGCCCCTGCTGGCCAGCCGGAACGCGAGCATGTCGCCGAGGACGGAGGCGGTCGCGGCGCAGAGCATCAGGGCCAGCAGCTCGACGAGGTGGTCGGCGGCGGGCAGGGTGGCGCCGTTGCGTACGGCGTCGGCCGCGGTGGTGGTGCCGGCCGCGGCGGTGGCGGCCATTATCACCAGCGCGCCGCTGGGCAGCAGCGGCAGGAAGACGTCGAGGAGTACCGAGGTGGCAACGAGCGCGTACATCCACGGGGTACCGCTCAGTGACCCCACAAACTCCACTGTTCCCCTGTTCCCCGTCGTCTCCCGGTCGTCGTCCGGGTCGGCTGCCGCGGGCCGGAGCGCCGGGCGGATGACAGCGTACGCCTGGCGCATCAGGGGAAATCGCACGGGGGACCAGATGTAACCCGCATCACTCCAGGGCAACCGCTCACCTGCTGTCCCGCGGCCCCGGCCCGGTCGGGGATCCCGTCCGGGGAGCTAGCCCGAGCCCGAGCCCGATCCGGGGACGGGGCCGTGGCCGGGCGGGCCCTTCTCCACCGCATCCCCGTCCGGCGCCTCCTCGTCCGACCCGCACATCTCCGCCGACAACTCCGCCACCAGCTCCGTCAGATCCGTCGGCCGGTCCGGCGTCCACCAGTCGCCCAGCAGCTCCGCCAGCGCCGCCCGCCGCGCCGCCGCCAGCCGCCCGGCGAGCCGCGCGCCCTCCTCCGTACAGACCAGCGGCATCCCCTCCCGCCGCGCGAGCCGCCGCTCCTCCAGCTCCCGCGCCCCCGCCGAGATGACCGGCAGCGGCAGCCCCGTACGCTCCGTCAGGTCCACCGGCTCCGCCGACCCGTAGCTGTGGATGCGCAGCAGCAGCCAGCTCGACGCCGGCCGCAGGTCCAGGCCCGCCCGCCGGGTGATGTCCGCGTACAGCTCCCGCCGTCCCTCCCGGGTGCTGAGCGCGCTCAGCGCGCGGCACACCTCGTCGCGCGGCGAGCGCTCCACCGGGTGGGTGGCCACCGTCTCGCTGCCGTCCGGCACGGTGACGGTCCCGCGCAGCGGGTCCTCGCGCAGGAACAGCGCGACGACGAAGGCGAGCAGCGCGACGGGCGCGGCGTAGAGGAAGACGTCCGTGATCGACGTCGAGTACGCGTCCACCACCTCCGGCCGCAGCGAGGGCGGCAGCCGGGCGATGGCGCGCGGGTCGGACTCCAGCGTGTCGAGGCTCAGCCCCGGCGGCAGCGGCACGCCGCGCAGCTCGGCGTCCAGCTTGTCGCCCAGCCGGGCGGTGAAGACCGTGCCGAAGACGGCGACGCCGAACGAGGCGCCGATGGAGCGGAAGAAGGTGGCGCCGGAGGTGGCGACGCCCAGGTCGCGGTACGAGACGGCGTTCTGCACGGCCAGCACGAGCACCTGGATGACCAGGCCCAGGCCGAAGCCGAAGACGAAGAAGGAGCCGCTCAGCTCCCAGGTGCCCGTGCCGGCGCGCAGGCGGTGCAGCAGGAGCAGGCCGACGGTGGTGACCGCGGTGCCCAGCACCGGGAAGACCTTCCAGCGGCCGGTGCGGCTGATGAGCTGGCCGGAGCCGGTGGAGGCGATGAGCACGCCGGCGACCATCGGCAGCATGTGCACGCCGGAGCTGGTCGGGGAGACGCCGCGTACGACCTGCAGGAAGGTCGGCAGGTACGTCATCGCACCGAACATCGCGAAGCCGACGACGAACCCGATCACCGAGCAGAGCGTGAACGTGCGGATGCCGAACAGCTGCGGCGGGATGACGGGCTCCGCCGCCCGCCGCTCCACCTGCACGAACGCGGTGAGCAGCGCGACCGCCAGCAGCCCGGCGGCGGCCACCTGCCAGGAGTCCCACGCCCAGGTCGTACCGCCGAGGGAGGCGACGCCGACCAGGCAGATGGCGAAGGAGGCGACGAGGGCGGTGCCGAGGTAGTCGATGCGGTGCCTGGTGGCGCGGCGCGGGATGTGCAGCACGACGGCGATGACGACGAGCGCGGCGAGGCCGATGGGCAGGTTGATGTAGAACACCCAGCGCCAGCTGAGATGCTGCGTGAAGATGCCGCCGAGGAGCGGGCCGAGGACGCTGGTGGCGCCGAAGACCGCGCCGAACAGGCCCTGGTACCGGCCGCGTTCGCGGGGCGGCACGATGTCCCCGACGATCGCCATCGCCAGCGACATCAGCCCGCCGCCGCCCACGCCCTGGAGCGCGCGGAAGCCGATGAGCTGGCCCATGTCCTGCGCGACGCCGCAGAGTGCGGAGCCGGCGAGGAAGATGACGATGGCCGTCTGGAAGAGCTTTTTCCGGCCGTACTGGTCGCCCAGTTTGCCCCAGAGCGGGGTGCCGGCGGTGGCGGCGAGGAGGTACGCCGTGACCACCCACGACAGGTGTTCGATGCCGCCGAGGTCGCTGACGATCGTCGGCAGGGCGGTGGCGACGATGGTCTGGTCGAGGGCGGCGAGGAGCATCCCGGAGAGCAGCGCCGCCATCGACAGCAGCACGGTGCGGCGCGGGAGGCCCTGCCCCGGCACCTCCGCCGCTGGTGGCGCGCCGGCGCTCTGGGACATGCGCGGCTCCCTCGGTTGGCTGGGGGTGCGGTTGGGGGGGGGTGTGTGGTGGGCGTGGTGCGCGTGGTGCTCTTGACGTTTGCCTCATAGTCGCCCGGATGCGCCGATACGGCCCGCCGGGACGGTCCGCTCGGGCCGGATTGGGGCCGGGTGCGGTGCGCGGGGTTCCGGGGGGTCTGCATAATCGCCTGCATCCCACAGGAGGGGGAGCACGGTGATACCTCGCGCATGCCGCACGTGCGGTGAGCCGCTCCAGGAAGGGGGCGGGCAGGGCTGCGCCTGCGGCGCGGCGGCGGGCGCGGGCGGGGCGCAGGAGCAGGAGCGGCGGCTGGTGCGGCCGTACGTCATGCAGGTGCCGGGGGCGGGGCAGGAGCCGGGGGAGCCGTACGGCGCGACGGGGGACGGGCCGCCGGTGGGCTACGGGGGCGCGACGGCGGTGCGGCCGGAGGGCCAGGGGCAGGCGGAGAACCAGGAATGGCCGAGGGACCCGGGCCGGCACGAGGGCCGGGGGTGGCCGGGGGACGCGGGCCGGTCGGCGGGCCAGGGGTGGCCGGAGGGTCAGGGGCCGCCGGTGCTTCCCGCAGGACCGGGGGACACGCAGCCCCTCGGCCCGGCGCCCGACGGGCCCGCGGACGCGGACCTGGGCCTCTTCGCCGACGGCCACACCGGACCCCGCGGCCCCCTCGACCCGTACGACGCTGAAGACCCCCGCGATCCCTACGCCCCGGACAGCCCGCACCGCCCGCGCCACCCCCGCGAACGTCGCGCCGCGCGCGGTCGCCGCCGGCTGACCCTCGTGCTCACGGTCGGCGGTGTCGTGGCGGCGCTCAGCGTCGGGCTCCTCGGCTCGGGGCTGTTCTCGGACGACGGGGGCGACGACCGCGCCGTACCGAAGCCGGACGCCATCACCGCACTGCCCACCGGCGGCGGTACGAAGCCGGCCCGCGAGGACACGCCCTCCGGCGCCCCGTCCGCCTCCGCCCCCACCGGCGACCCCGCGGAGCCGAGCCCCACCACCTCCGACCAGCCCAGCACCGCGGCGGGCGACCCCGGGAGGGCCCCCACCCGGCGCAGCGAGGCCGGCCAGGTCACCGGCAACCCGCCCACCGCCGACCCCACCGCATCGAACGACCCCACCTCCGGCACCACCCCGGGCGGACGGGACAACGCCGACCCGCCGCCCACCCTGCGCGAGGGCGACAGCGGCCCGGAGGTCGTCGAGTTGCAGAAGCGGCTCGACGAGGCCGGCTACAGGGGCCTGCCCGACCCCGAAGGCGACTACGGCTTCTTCACGAGCCAGAAGGTCGGCCGCTTCCAGCAGGACAACGACATCGAGGACGACGAACGCGGGGTCTACGGCCCGGCGACGCGCCGCGCGCTGGAGTCGATGACGAAGGAGCCGTGAGCCCTGCTCCGCCGGGATCCCGGTGCCCTTCGTCACGGCGGTCGGCGACGGCGACGGCGACGCGGAAGTTTGCGGAAAGTCGGGGCCGGGTGTCGAGAACGGCGTGGCGGCTCCGTCCCCGGGGTGGATGCGGCCAACGTGGTCGCCTCACGTACCGGAAGGAGCGCCGCCATGGCCACCGCCGCAGACCTCGACCGCGCCACCGACTCGCAGTGGGACTGGGTCGCCGAGCACGCCCGCACGTATCTCGCCTCGGGCGGCACCGAAGGGCACGAGCGCGACGGCCTGCGCACGCTCGTGCTCGCCACGACCGGGCGCCGGACCGGGACGCCCCGGCGTACCTGCCTGATCTACGGCACCTCGGGCGACGCGTTCGTCGTCGTCGCCTCCAAGGGCGGTGCCGCGGAGAACCCGGCGTGGTTCACGAACCTGGTGGCGGAGCCCAGCGTCGGGGTGCAGGTCGGTACGCGGCGGTTCACCGCGCGGGCCCGGGTGGCGGCCGCGGAGGAGCGCGGGGCGCTCTGGGAGCAGATGGCGGGCATCTTCCCGCTCTACGACGAGTACGCGCAGAAGACGGACCGGGAGATCCCGGTCGTCCTGCTCACCCCGCTGGACTGACCCCCGCGGCCGGGGCCGGCCTCCGGCCCCGGAGGGTGGTGCTTGGCGTGGTGCGCGCGATTTTGTATCGTGGAGAAACAAACGACGATCGCGCGCTTCTCGACCCCTGGGGGTTACGTATGGGCAGGCCCACGGACATAGGTGTCTTCAAGGCACTGCTCCTCGACATGGA
This sequence comes from Streptomyces synnematoformans, assembly GCF_039531005.1. Classification (NCBI taxonomy): domain Bacteria; kingdom Bacillati; phylum Actinomycetota; class Actinomycetes; order Kitasatosporales; family Streptomycetaceae; genus Streptomyces; species Streptomyces synnematoformans. The sequence continues at coordinate 16,103 of NZ_BAAAPF010000072.1, read as the reverse complement.
CGGTACGCTCCTCAACTCCGACGCCGTCGTGGAGCGCGTCTGGCGCCGCTGGGCCGCCGAGAACGGCAAGGACGCCGACGAGATCCTGCGCCACGCCCACGGGCGGCAGGCGCACGCCACCCTCGCGCACCTCTTCCCCGAGCGCCCCGTCGAGCAGAACCTCGCGGACAACGCCCGCCTGCTCGCCTGGGAGACCGCCGACACCGACGGCATCGTGCCCGTTCCCGGTGCGCCGGAGTTCCTGGCCGGCCTCGCCGGGCTGCCGCACGCGCTCGTCACGTCCGCCGACCGCGCGCTGTCCCAGGCCCGTATGGCCGCCGCCGGGCTGCCGGTGCCGGCGATCTCCATCACCGCCGAGTGCGTGAGCGCCAGCAAGCCGGACCCGGAGGGGTTCCTCAAGGGCGCCGCCGACCTCGGCTTCGCGCCCGCCGACTGCGTCGTCTTCGAGGACGCGGCGGCGGGCATCGCCGCGGCCCGCGCGGCCGGGATGCGGGTCGTGGGCGTCGGCCCGCGGGCGGCCGGGGAGAAGCCGGACGTGCACGTGGAGACGCTGGCGGGGGTACGGGTCCGGCCGCTGGGCGGCGGCGCGCTGCGCCTGGCGCCCGCGTAGCCGGCGCCCCCCGGGCCGGCGCCCTCGGTGGGCGCCCCCCCGGGCCTGCGCCCCCCGGCCGGGGGCGGTCTAGCCGCTGACCGCCTCGTAGATGCTGAAGCCCGCCAGCACCAGCATCACCCCCGCCGCCACCTTCGTGATCAGCTTCAGCGGCACGTACCGCATCAGCGTCCGCCCGCCCACGATCCCGATCGCGGCCACCGCCCACAGCGCCAGCACCGCGCCGACCCCGACCGACAGCCAGTCGTCGTACCGCGCGGCGAGGTTCGCGGTCATGATCTGTGTCAGGTCGCCGAACTCGGCGACCAGGATCAGCGTGAAGCCCGCCCCCGCCACCTTGAGGAAGCTCTGGTCGGCGGGGGCCTTCACCTCCTCCTCGCCGTCGTCCTTCTTCAGCAGCAGGACCAGCGCGCCCGCCAGGAACAGCAGGCCGACGATCGCCTGCACCGGCCGCTGCGGAAGCTGCGCGAGCAGGCTGCCGGCGGCGATGGCGAGGCCGACGTGGACGAAGAAGGCGGCGGCGACGCCGGCGAAGACGTAGGAGGCGCGGAAGCGGGTGCCGAGCATGAGGCCGGCGAGCGCGGTCTTGTCGGGCAGTTCGGCGAGGAAGACGACGCCGAAGACGATCGCGACGGTGCTGAGGCTGAGCAAGGTTCCTACTCTCGGTCGGGCGCCGTACCGAGAACGTAAGCACGTGGGCAGACCTCGGCACGGCAGCGTCAACGGAAACGACACTGCGGCCGAAGGTCTCGCCGGCGCGGAGGCCACGGCCGACCGGCCGTGCGGTTCCGCGCTCCGGGCGCCGGCCCAGCGGGCTGGGCAGTATGTCGACGGCACCGGCTGAGGGCTACTCCCCTTCAGACGGCTCCGAGTGTAGGCGGTGCACCCGGCCGCGGGCCACCAGCTCCAGCACCACCGCGACCGCCACCGCCTGCACCGCCATCAGCGCGACCAGCACGAACAGCTGCACCGCACCGGCCTCGACCGGCGACGCACCGCCCAGCAGCATGCCGACGTACGCGCCGGGGAGTGTGACGAGTCCCACCGTGCGGGTCTGGTCGAGGCCGGGGATGAGCGCGTCGGAGGCGGCCGGCCGGGCGATCTCCAGCCGGGCCTCGTGGTCGGGGAAGCCCAGCGCGAGCGCCGCCTCCACCTCGCCGTGCCGGGCCGCCAGCTCGTCGAGCGCGCGCCGGCCGGCGAGGACGGTGCCGGTGAGCGCACCGCCGATGAGGATGCCGCTGACCGGGATGAGGGCGATGTCGTCCACCGCGACCAGCCCGGTCAGCAGCAGCGTGCCGACGACCGGGACCACGCCGGCGGCGATGGGGGCGGCGGTCCAGCGCCAGGTGCGGTTGTGCGTGATGCGGTGGCCCGCGGTCCAGGTGGCGACGGCGAACATCAGGGCCACGAAGGCGAGGAGCAGGGGCACGGCGCGTACGACGTAGCCGATGACGAGGGAGACGGCGGCGAGTTGGGCGGCGGCACGCGCGCCGGCAGTGGCGACGGCGCGCGCGTGTGGTGAGCCCCACCGGGTGCTACGGCCCTTCCCGCCCCCTCCGCGCTTCCCGTCTCGCCCGCCGCGGCCGCCGCCGCCCTCCCGCCGGTGTTCGTGCCCCTCCCCGAGCCGGGCCACCGCCGCGACGGCGACGGCGGCGGCCAACAGGGCGCTGAGCACGGCCGCGAGGGCACCGTTGACGGGCAACATCAGCCGAGAGTAGCCCGGTCGGGGGGTGGCGGCGCCGGGGGCGTGAGGAGGGCTGATCCGCCCCGCGGTCTTGTGCGTGACATGGCCATGTCCTCAAGGTGTTACCTGGCGCCTGCAGAAACGACACTGCACGGCGTCATCATCCACGTGCACCTGCACAACACCCCCCATAGATCCGGGAGTTCGTATGTCCGGCTTTTCCCAGCCGCCGCTCTCGCGGCTGAAGGTCTACGCGCGTAACCTCGCGGTGCCGTTCGCGGCCGCGGCGTTGCTGCTGACCGCGGCACCCACCGCCCAGGCCGAACCGCCCACCCCGCCCGACGCCGACACCGCCCTCGGCTACCTCGCGGAGATCACCACCGCGCCCGAGGGCTCCTCCGACGGCTACGACCGCGACCTCTTCCCGCACTGGAGCACCCAGTACGGGGCCTGCAACACCCGCGAGGTCGTCCTCGAACGGGACGGCACCGACGTCGAGCAGGACAGCAGTTGCGCCGCGATCAGCGGCTCGTGGTACTCCCCGTACGACGGCGAGACGTGGACCGCCGCCTCGGACGTCGACATCGACCACATGGTGCCGCTCGCCGAAGCCTGGCGCTCGGGCGCCAGCCGGTGGAGCACCGGCGAGCGCGAGCAGTTCGCCAACGACCTCGACGTCGCGCAGCTGCTCGCCGTGACCGACAACGTCAACCAGTCCAAGAGCGACCGGGACCCGGCGGAGTGGATGCCGCCGCTGGCCGACTACCACTGCACCTACGCGAGCATGTGGGTGTGGGTCAAGCACACGTACGACCTGACCGCCGACGAGGCGGAGAAGTCGGCGCTGGAGTCCACGCTCTCCGGCTGCTGACGGCCCTGCCCGGCCGCTGAGCACGCGGGCGCGGCGCGGATCCCCCGCGCCGCGCCCTGCGGCCCGGGTGGCGGTGCCGCTCAGGTCCAGGCCGCCCCACTCTCTGCTTGACACGTCAGCGCTGGGGTGTCTGTCAGTCGGGGGTCTCGGTGGACGCGGGCGGTGCCGCGGGTGCTGCCTGCTGCCTCACCTCGAAGGTCCATACTTCGGAGCCCGTGGCCGCGGGCCGCCGCTGCTCGCCACCCTCGCCGCCACCCTGGTGGGCCTGCTTCATCGAACCCTCCATCCAGGCGCGGAAGTCCTCCTCGCTGCGCCAGCGGGTGTACACGAGGTAGTTGTCGGTCCCTTCCACAGGGCGGAGCAGTTCGAACCACTCGAAGCCATCGGCGCTCTCCACCAGGCCGGCGCGGGCGGCGAAGCGCTTCTCCAGCGCCTCCCGCTGCTCGGCGGGAACGGTCAGTACGTTGATCTTCACCACGCTGGGCACAGGTCACCTCTCAGCCGACAGGGCGACGCGCCCGCCTCCGGAACGCCGTACGCGCCGCTTCTCCGCCGCCAGCGTAAGCGCCGCGGGACGAACCGCCGCGCCGGCAGCAGCGCGGGCGCGGTGCCGCGGCAAGCCGCGCCCGGCCCGCGAAACCGCCGGCCCCGGCGCTGACCCGGCGCAGGGCTGGTGCGGGGCCGGTGCGGGGCCGTGCGTCGGCCGGTCTCCTACGTCCCGTCCACCGCACGCCCCCGAAGGGCCCGCCCGCTTCAGGCCGCCGAGCCCGTCTACGTGGTGTGCTCCAGCTCGCTGAGTGCGGCCTCGCGCACCGTACCGGCCAGACTCCCGGGATCCATCGCGGACAGGAAGCTCACGAGCGCTCCCCTGACCTCCCGCAGCCGGGCCCCGAGCTTCTCGCCGGTGATGTCGTCCGGCGGGAGGACCTGCCGGAACGCAGGATCGGCGAGGACCTGGTCAAGCAACCGCTCGCACAGCCAGTAGGGAGTGCGCTCGCGGATCGCGAAGGTCAGGTGGACGCTCTCCTCCGAGGCGCCGCGGCAGTGCGGGTTGTGCACCCAGCCCCGGGGCAGCACGAGCGCCTGGCCGGGCGCGAGAACGACCTCCAGATCCGGACCGGCGGCCTCCCACTCGTCCACGTACTCGGAGCGCCAGACCCGCCAGGACTCGTTGTAGTGCCGCATCGGCGCCTCGACCGGAGGGTGCCAGAGCGGCCAGGTCTTCACGCCGCCGAGCTGCACGACGACGGCGAGCTGCTGGTCCCAGTGGTGGCGCAGCCCCTGCCCGCCGGCGGGCGTGACGAAGGCGTGCACGTGGGTGGAGTAGCCGGTCTCCGCCTGGATGCCGCGCGAGAACCCGGCCAGGAACGGGATGACGCGCTGGAGGTTGCCGAGGCGCAGCGTGAAGCCGTTGTCCCGGAGCCCGGCGAGCTTGACCGGGTCCGTGCGCCCGCCGGTCATGAAGGCGTCGCGGTTGAGGGACGGGTGCGGCGCCCTGACCGCGGCGATCTCGGCGGCGGGGACGCAGCCGGAGGACAGGTAGTCGTCGAGGAGGGCCGGGGTGATCGTACGGTCCAGCTCGGTCGGGTCGCGGTCGACGACGTACGGCTCCGTCGGCCAGGAGTACAACAGGACGTCCGCGTCGGGCAGGAGCATCCGCAAGGACATGTGCGGCTCCGGTCAGGTGGGAGGGCGGGAAGGACGCTGTCTGGACAGGGCCGGGGATGAGCCACGAGGAGTAGATCCGGAAGCGCTGGGTGCGCTCCCACAAGGGGACTACCGATTCCTGGGCCGTGCGCAGGCCGGAGCGTTCCATGCGGCGCCATTCGACGTACATGCCGTCGATGCCCCGGGCGGCGGAGACGAGGTCGTCGGCAAGGTGCGGCACGCCGCAGTGTGCCGCCCAGGCACGGAGATCGGCTTCGGAAGGGCTACGGGCTCCGCTCTCGAAGCGGGAGCACTTTGACTCGTGCCAGCCCGCACGCTCGGCCAGCGCTCGCGCGGTGAGCCCGGAGTCTTTCCGGATTTCCCGCAGGCGCCGGCCGAGGGCCCTGCGGGCCTCGTGGACGCTGGAGGAGGGCGACGACATGAGGGTGGGGCGCTTGCTCCTGCTGTCAGGCGGGCCGGTAATCGGCGTGCGCGACGCCGCGTCCCCAGACTGCCAGGAATGCGTCGGCGCAGAGCTTGATCTCCTGTGGGTCCTCACTCACGGTGGAGGGGAGCATTTCGCCTTCGCCGTCGAAATGATTGACCAGAAGAAGAGAACCGTCGAACAGCCAGAAGTCGTTGGCCGGTAGGGCGACGCCGCCTGCCCGGTTGCGGGGCAACCAGCGTACGATCTCTCCTGCGGCGATGTTCAGGCCATCGGTGACCTCATGCTCGAATCGGATGTACCTGCTGACCGGCTCGGACACGATGCGGGCCCGCCGGACCGCGACGCCCCGCCCCACGGCTTCGGAGACGATCGAGTGCCAGTCGGCCCAGCGCTCCGCCGGATCGAGCCGGATTCCCTTCTGCCAGTCGACGTACGCCGGGTCCGACTTCATGTACGCGTCCCGCATCTCCAGGTGCACCGCCGACTCACGGCTGCTGCGGAACAGCTCCTCGAACGTCGGAACCCTCGTCATCCTGTACCTCCAAGAAAAACTGGACCATGCGGCGCGGAATCTCGATGACGTCCTCGTGACCGGGGACGTCCATCTGGTCGCGGCGGTCACGGTCGTCCACTTTCCATCCCTGGACGAGGTAGGTGTCCTTCTCGTCGTTCAGGTAGATGGTGGGAGACCCGCCGCTCGGACTCTCCGGGTCCTTGCCCAGCCTGCGTAGCGCCATGGTGTCCACCTCCGGTGTAGGCGTCGATCTGCATGTCTGAGCTTGCCCGCCGGTCTTCGAGGGGGAAGGAACTTGCCGGAACTTGCCAGCAGGCCCGGGCGCTTCGACGGAGAGGGCGCGTCGGCTGACCGTGGCGGTGCCTCAGATCCGGAACTCCGCGTGCGGGATGGCTCGCTCCCAAACTGCCGCGAAAGCGGACCCGCAGAGGGCGGTCACGGCTGGGTCGTCGCTCATTTCCGGCTCGACGGCCGCACCGTCGCCGGAGAAGTGGTTGAAGCGGACCACGCGGGTGTCGATCAGCCAGAAGTCGTTGGCCGGCAAGGGGATACCCAGCGCCTGGCGGCATGGCAGCCAGCGCACGTCCTCGCCGGCCTCCAGGTTGAGCGGCGTGTGTGCGTGTTCGTAGCGGATGTACGTCGTCACCGGTGTGGAGACGACCCGTGCCCGGCGTACCGACACCCCCCGTGCAACGGTGCCGGAGACAAGGTCCATCCAGCCGCCGAGGGCTTTGCGGCCGTCATCGACGGTCCACTTACCGGACAACCAGAGGCGGATCTCCTCCTCTTCCTCGGCCACGCCGTACGTGTCCCGCATCTCCAGATGCAGGGCGGACTGTGTGGCCGAGGAGAGCAGTTCGTCGAAGTGGAGGATCTTCGGCTTCATCGCACGCCCTTCTGATCCAGTTCGAGGATGCGGTACGGAAACCGGACGTCCTGACCACCTCACCTGCCGAGTGGGTCGCAGGACGTTGCACACCATCGGCTTTCCCGAGGCGCCGCGTCAAGAAGGCATGACGGCGCGCTCGGTGACCCCGAGGGCAGGCATTTCGGGCTGTGGGCGGCTCTGCGGGGTCCGGCGGGGCCGGTTGGGGGCGGCCGGGGGGGGGCGTATGTCTGCGGGTGATCGGGTGAGGGGGCGGTATTTGTGTGTTTTTCGGGTTATCACTCCGGTGAAGCGACGCGGGAGAGAGGTGACCCATGGGCAGGGCGAGGCGTGCGGTGGTCGGGGTGTGTGCGGTGGCGGTGCTGGTGCCGGCGGCGGCCGGCGGGTGTGCGGGGCCCGGGGACGGCGGGCGGGGTGACTCGCGGGACGACGCGCGGGGGGCCGGGGCGGCCGAGAGGGGCGGGAGCAGCGAGGGGGGTGTGCCGGGGGCGCGGGGGGTGCGGCTCATCGGGGACGGGTCCACCGCGTGGACCGGCGCACAGCCCCGCCAGCCGCGGGTGCGCAGGCTCGCCGACGGGGAGAAGCCGCCGCAGTTCGTCGTCTTCTCCTGGGACGGCGCCGGCGAGGTCGGCGACGGGCTCTTCGAGCACTTCCGGGAGGTGGGGCGGAAGTACGACGCCGCCATGACGTACTTCCTCTCCGGCATCTACCTTCTGCCCGAGTCCAAGCGCTCCCTCTACCAGGCCCCCGGCCACGCCCCCGGCGCCTCCGACATCGGGCTGCTCAGCGACGCGCACATCAAGGAAACCGTCGAGCAGGTCCGCGGCGCCTGGCTCGACGGCAGCGAGATCGGCACCCACTTCAACGGCCACTTCTGCGGCCCCACCGGCGTCGCGAGCTGGTCGAAGGAGGAGTGGAAGAGCGAGATCGCGCAGGCCAAGCGGTTCGTGCAGCGGTGGAAGACCCACACCGGCCGGCACGACGCCGAGCCGCTGCCCTTCGACTACGACAAGGAGCTGACCGGCGCCCGCACCCCCTGCCTCGAAGGGCGCGACAACCTCCGCGCCGCCGCCCGCGAGCTGGGCTGGCGGTACGACACCAGCGGCGTGTCCCAGCAGGTGTGGCCGGCGAAGAAGGACGGGCTGTGGGACCTGTCGATGCAGCTCGTGCCGTATCCCGGCAGCGACCGCGAGGAGCTGACCATGGACTACAACTTCAAGGTCAACCCGCTCACCACCGCCGCCAACGCCGAGGCGCGGATGCGCGACGGGCTGCTCGCCGGCTTCGAGCGCGCGTACGAGGGCAACCGCGCGCCGCTGATCGTCGGCAACCACTTCGAGACCTGGCACGACGGCGCGTACATGCGCGCGATCGAGGAGACCGTCAAAGAGGTCTGCCCCCGCAAGGACGTGCGGTGCGTGTCCTTCCGGCAACTCGCCGACTGGCTCGACGCGCAGGACCCGGGGACGCTGCGGAAGCTGCGCCGGCTGGAGGTCGGCCAGGCGCCGGAGGAAGGGTGGGGGCGTTACCTCTGAGTGGCGGGGCGGGGCAGGTGCGCGAGCTCAGGTGGGCGGGCTCAGGTGTGCAGGCTCAGCCCCTTGACCGTACGGTCCACGGCGTTCCGCGGGCCGTAGACCGCGAGCCCCGCCAGGGACAGGTCCGCGGCGGTGACGTCGCGGACGGCGGCGCGGTTGTCGTCGTCGTTGCCGGTGGCGAACAGCTCGTCGGTGTAGACGGCGGTGGCCAGACCGCGGGACAGGGCCCGGGTGTGGGTACGGGTCAGGCCGGCGGCGTCGGCGGCGAAGACGAGGACGGGTTCGCGGAACATCGGCAGGTACGTGTTGCCGGAGGCGTCCTCGTACGGCTTGCCCATGACGTCGTCGGCGGCGTGGGCGACGCCGCTGCACAGGAAGGCGGTGACGTTCAGCCGCTGCCAGGCGGCCAGGTCATGCCGTACGACCACGGCGATCTTGGTGTCGAAGCGCATGCCGCCAGCGTGCCCGGCCCGCGGCGCGGCGGTCTTGAACGCTCGTGCGGCACCATGGAGGGCGTGAGCGACTGGGTCTCCTACTGGCGGGACGCGCAGCGGCCGGTGGAGGCCATGCGCGCCCACTTCGAGGAGCACGTCTTCCACCGCCACAGCCACGACGCCTACTCTTTCGGCCTCACCGAGACCGGCGCCCAGCGCTTCGTCTGCCGCGGCGGCTCGCACACCTCCGCCGCCGGCCTCGTCATGGCCTTCAACCCCGACGACCCGCACGACGGCGAGGCGGCGACCGAGCTGGGGTTCACGTACCGGATGGTGCACATCGGCCCCGACGTCGTCCGCGACGTCCTCGCCGACGCCGGCACGCGCCCCGCCGACCGGGCCGCCCTCCCGCTCTTCGCCGACCCCGTGCACCGCGACCCGCCGCTGTGGCGCGCCCTGCTGCGGCTGCACGCGGCGCTCACGGAGGACGCGGGCCCGCTGGTACGCGACGAGCGGCTGACCGCCGCCGTGACGGCGATGGTCCACCGCGCCTCGACGGCCCCGCCGCGCGAGCGCACGCCGCGCCCCGGCGGCCCGCAGACCGCCGCCGCCCGGCGGGCGCGGGCGGTGCTCCGGGAGCGGTTCGCCGAGGAGATCCCGGCGGCGGAACTGGCCGCGGCGGCGGGCTGCAGCCGCTACGCCCTGTACCGGGCGTTCCAGGCGGAGTACGGGATGTCGCCCAGCGACCTGCAGCGCCTCCTGCGGCTCCGCGACGCCCGACGCCGCCTGACGGCGGGGGAGAGCGGCGCCGCGGCCGCCGCGGCCGCGGGCTTCGCGGACCAGAGCCACCTGCACCGCTGGTTCGTCCGCACCTACGGCATCACCCCGGGCGAATTCGCCCACGCCGGCCGGGGCCGCTGAGCGGCTTGAGGCCGCGGTGGATGAGCCCGGCCCGGTGTATCCCCGCCAGGGCCAACTGGTACGGACCGGCCGTCGGCTGGTCCGCCTCCCTCAACAGGTCCCTCGGCGCCTTTCCGACTCGTCCGGTGCCGCGGCACAACTACAGCCCTGTGTCCACTGCTTGCGCGTGCGCAGGGGTACGTCGTCGCGCTCGGAGCCCCGAAGCGCGACCGTTGTCGCGAAAGGACTCGATGCGAACGCCGACGGAGCCGGCGCGGTCCGCCGGGGACCCGTACCCCGCCGCGGGCTGTCGGTGCAGAGCCCTGCTACACCGCGTGATCAGGGCAGCCGGAACGGATTCCTGCTCACCCTTTTTCCCTGCCGGGCAAGAGCGCGTTTCGTGCTTTGAATCGTCAGCAGTGAGGCGATCCCGGAGCACACCCCGACTCCGAGTCCGATCACTGTCGTCTCTGTGCTCCTGCCGATGACAACGACGAGGAATGCGAAGGTGGTGATCCATATCTGTATCGCCACCATTTTGGCCTGCTTCATTCTGCCCCCCTACCCCACACCTTCTTGGGACGTGACGATCAGCCATAAGCCCAGGAGCAGCGCCCCGACGGTCTGGGCCCGCATACGCTTCTTGACGTTGCTCGGCACGTAATCCTGGAGATTCCCGCCCTGCTTCTTCTGGGCCCGTTCCGCCTTGTCCATCTCCCTGCCGTTGCCTGCCATGATGAGCGTCGGCGTCAGCATTACCCAGACGTACCCAGCCCAGAACAGCTCTTCGGAGGCGTCGGCCGACACTCCGACGAACACGCTTCCTATGAACGCGATCACCGGATAGGCGAACGCGACCGCCCTCTCGATGGGTCTCGAAGCGCCCCACTTGGGAACGTAGACCAGATGTATGAGGACTGCCGACGCAGCCAGAATCCACCAGCCCTCAAGGGGAATGTCGGAGGATGTGGGTAACCAGGGCATGAATTATCTCCACTCGGCAGACTGCAGGACCCTCAGCCTACCCGGGCAGAGGTACCGCCGCCAGCGGCCTTACGAGAACAGATCAGTGATCAAGGACTTCGTCAGGCCATCCATCTCCAGGTCCGGTATGCGGTTCGGTAGGGTTTCCAGACCTGTCCTTGTCCCGTGGAATGGCAGCGAGCTCTATTCCTGGAATCGCCTCACCGAATTTGGCGAGCTCCGTACCGGCAGCCACCAGCCCCGTTCCGCCGAGTGCGCCGTCGGCTGGGCGATCCAACAGCGGCACGGGCCGGCAGCGGGAGTCGCATCACCCGGAGGCGGCTCCCGCTGCGGCACCTCAGATGTCGCGGAACGTTTCGATGCGGGCGCCTACCGAGTTGAGGCGGTCCGCCAGGGACTCGTAGCCGCGGTTGATGACGTAGACGTTGCGCAGCACCGACGTTCCCTCCGCCGCCATCATCCCCAGCAGCACCACCACCGCGGGGCGCAGCGCCGGCGGGCACATCATCTCCGTCTCGCGCCACCGCGTCGGGCCCTCGACCAGCACCCGGTGCGGGTCGAGCAGCTTGACGCCGGCGCCCAGGCGGGTCAGTTCCGTGAGGTAGATGGCGCGGTTGTCGTAGACCCAGTCGTGGATGAGCGTCGAGCCCTGCGCCGAGGCGGCGATGGCCGCGAAGAACGGCACGTTGTCGATGTTGACGCCGGGGAACGGCATCGGGTGGATCTTGTCGGTCGGCGCCTGCAGCTTCGACGGCCGTACGGTCAGGTCCACCAGCCGCGTGCGGCCGTTGTCGGCCCTGTACTCCGGGGTGCGGTCGAGGTCGAGGCCCATCTCCTCCAGCACCGACAGCTCGATCTCCAGGAACTCCACCGGCGCCCGCCGCACCGTCAGCTCCGACGACGTGACCACCGCGGCCGCCAGCAGGCTCATCGCCTCCACCGGGTCCTCGGAGGGGGAGAAGTCGACGTCCCGGTCGATCACCGGCACACCGTGCACGCGCAGCGTGGTGGTGCCCACGCCGTCCACGCGCACACCCAGGTGCTCCAGGAAGAAGCAGAGGTCCTGAACCATGTAGTTGGAGCTGGCGTTGCGGATCAGCGTCACGCCGTCGTGCCGGGCGGCGGCCAGCAGCGCGTTCTCGGTCACGGTGTCGCCGCGCTCGGTGAGCACGATGGCGCGGTCGGGCGCGATGCTGGGGACGACCTCGCAGTGGTACACGCCCTCGGTCGCGGTCACGTCCAGGCCGAAGCGGCGCAGCGCGGTCATGTGCGGCTGCACGGTCCTGGTGCCGAGGTCGCAGCCGCCCGCGTACGGGAGCTTGAAGCGCTCCGCGCGGTGCAGCAGCGGGCCGAGGAACATGATCACGCTGCGGGTGCGGCGCGCCGCCTCGTGGTCCATGGCGTCGAGGTCCAGCTCGGCCGGCGGTTCGACCTCCAGGTCGGCGTCGTCGTTGATCCAGCGCGTACGCACCCCGACGCTGTTCAGGACCTCCAGGATCCGGAACACCTCCTCGATCCGCGCCACCCGGCGCAGCACCGTGCGCCCGGAGTTCAGCAGGGTGGCGCAGAGCAGCGCGACGCAGGCGTTCTTGCTGGTCTTGACGTCGATCGCGCCGGAGAGCCGACGGCCGCCGCTGACCCGCAGATGCATCGGGCCCGCCGTGCCCAGGGCCACGATCTCGCTGTCCAGCGCCTCGCCGATGCGCGCGATTATTTCCAGACTGATGTTCTGGTGGCCGCGCTCGATGCGGTTGACGGCGCTCTGACTGGTGCCCAGCGCTCCGGCCAGCTGACTCTGCGACCATCCCCGGTGCTGCCGGGCGTCACGGATGAGTCGGCCGATACGCACGAGGTAGTCGTCTGCCATGACTTGGACGCTATCTCACATATGAGATGCCCGCGCATTCAGGCGGTTCGCGCCTCGAATGTCACCGGTGCGCCGAATGCCGCCTTTCGAGTGGCCCGGCGCAGCGCGGCGAGCACGGCCCGGCCGAGGGTGAGCGTGCACACCGCCGTCACCACCGCGCGCGGCAGATCCCAACCCAGCGACGTGGCAAGGCAGTACGCGACAAAACGGGCGAGGTTCTCCGGCAGCGGATCGCCCGCGACGAACGACACGCCCGTAGACATACCGCTGAGATACGGCCACCCCTGGAGATTCATGATCGTCCCGTAGAGGACCGAGGCGATTGCTCCATACGAGGCAAGCAGCCACAACTCCCGCCGCCCCCGCAGCCGCTCCGCCCCCGGCAGCAACCCGGCACCCATCGCGACCCAGCCCATCGCGAGCATCTGGAACGGCATCCAGGGCCCGACCCCGCCCGTGAGCAGCGCCGAAGCGAACATCGTCACGGCCCCGAGCACGAACCCGAAGCCCGGCCCCAGCACCCGGCCGGAGAGCACCATGAGGAAGAACATCGGTTCGATCCCGGCCGTACCGGCGCCCAGGGGCCGCAGCGCCGCACCCACGGCGGCCAGCACGCCGAGCATCGCGACGGCCTTGGCGTCGAGGCCGGAGTCGGCGATGGTCGCGCCGACGACGGCGACGAGGAGGGGGAGCAGGGCGGCGAAGAGCCAGGGGGCGTCGCCGGAGTGGGCGAGGTCGGAGTCGGGCCCGGCGAGGAGCGGCCAGCCGAAGGCGGCGACGCCGACGGCGGAGACGAGGAGCAGGGCGGCGGCGGAGACGGGGCCGAGGCGGACGACACGGAGGGCCTGCGGCCGGCGCCGCGGGGTGGGGGCGGCGGGTGGGGCGGCGGTCATGCCGCCGCCTCCAGGGCATCGCGGACCTGGGCGACCGTCAGCCACGGCGTCCCCTCCGCCCCGCTGCCCGCCGGGCCCAGGATCTTCGCCACCTGCGGCGCGAACGACGGCGAGGCGACGACGACCTCGGCGGTCGGCCCGTCGGCGACCACCTCGCCGTCCGCCAGGATCACCACCCGGTGCGCCAGCTCGGCGGCCAGCTCCACGTCGTGCGTCGCCAGCACGATCGCGTGGCCCGCCGCGGCCAGTTCGCGCAGTACGCCGACGAGCCGGGCCTTGGCCGCGTAGTCGAGGCCCCGGGTCGGCTCGTCGAGCAGCAGCAGCCGCGGGCGTGCGGTGAGGACCACGGCGAGGGCGAGGGCGAGCCGCTGGCCCTCGGACAGGTCGCGCGGGTGGGCGTCGTCCGATACGCCCGGCAGCAGCTCCGCGACCAGGGCCCGGCAGGTGCCGGCCGCGGCCTGCGCGTCGGCGTCGGCGGCGGTGCACTCGGCGGCGACGGTGTCCGCGTACAGCAGGTCCCGCGGATCCTGCGGTACGAGCCCGGCGTGCCGCAGGAGTTCGGCGGGCCGGGTGCGGTGCGGGGCGAGGTCGCCGAGCCGTACGGAGCCGGCCGCCGGGCGGTGCAGGCCCACCAGGGCGGCCAGCAGCGTGGACTTGCCCGCGCCGTTACGGCCCATGAGGGCGACCGTCTCGCCGGCGGCCACGGACAGCGACACCCCGCGCAGCACCTCGGCCCGCCCGCGTCGCACGGTGAGCCGCTCGGCGGCGACGGCGACGGGGGCGGGGGCGCGGGTGGAGGTGATGAGCGGGACGCGTCCCCCGGTGCGGGGCGGCGGTGCCAGGTTCGCCAGCCGTTCGCGCAGCGGCGCCGCGCGGCGGCGTGCGTCCCGTACCGTCAGCGGCAGCGGCGACCAGCCCGCCAGCCGGCCGAGCGCGACCACCGGCGGACGTACGGGCGAGACCGCCATCATGTCCGCCGGTGCGCCCGCCGTCGGCGCCGCGCCCGGGGACGGCAGCACGATGACCTGGTCCGCGTACTGCACCACCCGCTCCAGCCGGTGCTCCGCCAGCAGCACCGTCGTACCCAGGTCGTGCACCAGCCGCTGCAGCACCGCCAGCACCTCCTCGGCCGCCGCCGGATCCAGCGCCGACGTCGGCTCGTCCAGCACCAGCACCCGCGGGTGCGGCGTCAGCACCGAGCCGATCGCGACCCGCTGCTGCTGGCCGCCGGAGAGGGAGGCGATCGGCCGGTCGCGCAGCTCGGTCAGGCCCAGCAGGTCGAGGGTCTCCTCCACGCGCCGCCGCATCGTGTCGCGGGGCAGGCCGAGCGACTCCATGCCGTAGGCGAGTTCGTCCTCGACGGTGTCGGTGACGAAGTGGGCCAGCGGGTCCTGTCCCACCGTGCCGACGGCGTCGGCGAGTTCGCGCGGCGGGTGCGTGCGCGTGTCGCGGCCGTCGACGGTGACGCGGCCGCGCAGCGTGCCGCCGGTGAAGTGGGGCACGAGCCCGCAGACGGCGTTCAGCAGTGTCGACTTGCCGACTCCCGACGGGCCGACGAGCAGCGCGAGTTCGCCCTCGGGGACGGTGAGGTCCACGCCCCGGATCGCGGGCTTCGCGGCGCCGTCGTAGACGACGGACACGTCCTCGAAACGGATCACTGGGCGGTCTCCTTGCGCGGTCGGTCCTCGGCGGGTCTGGGCGGTCGCGGGCTTCGCGGCGATCGCGGCGGTCGCGGTGGTCGTGGCGGTCGCGGCGGTACGGGCGCGACCAGCGCGGGCAGCAGGCCGAGCAGGCAGCACGCGGCCGGCCACAGCGGCAGCTCCGGCGCGGTCAGCGGTACGACGACGGGGTGCAGGGCGGCGGGGGCGTAGGAGTTGGCGTAGATCATCAGGCCCCCGACGGCCGCGCCGGAGGCGGCGACCAGCCACGCGCGCGGCCCGAACCGGTCGGGCCGGTAGCGGCTGCGCACCGCGCGGCGCCCGCCGAGCCACAGCCCGCCGGCCGCCGCGGCGGTGCCGTGCGCCGGCACGGGCAGCCGGTAGCCGGCGCCGGAGGCGTCGAGCAGCCCGTACGTGCCGGCGCAGACGCCGAGGAGCCCGCCGAGGGTGAGGGCGGCGGTGGTGAGGCGGACGGCGCGGGGGAGTTGTGCCGTACGGCCGTAGCCCCGGGCGTCCATGGCGGCGGCCAGCGCCACCGACCGCTCCAGCGCGCCCTCCAGCACCGGCAGGCCGACCTGCAGCAGGGCCCGCAGCCCGCGGTCGTCGCGGCCGCGCAGCCGGCGGGCGCGGCGCAGCCGGGCGACGTCGGCGACGAAGTGCGGGGCGAAGGTCATCGCGACGACGACGGCGACGCCCAGCTCGTACAGCGCGGCGGGCAGGGACTTCAGCAGCCGGGCCGGGTTGGCGAGGGCGTTGGCGGCGCCGACGCAGATGAGGAGGGTGGCGAGCTTCATGCCGTCGTAGCCGGCGAACGTCAGCTGCTCGGCGGTGACCCGGCCGCCGAGGCGCACCCCCTGCGCCCACTCGGGGAGGGGGACCTCGGGGAGGGTGAAGAGCGTGTGGGTGCCGGGGATGGGCGAGCCGAGGAAGGTCGCGAAGAGCAGGCGGAGGGCGATGACGACGAGGCCGAGCTTGAGGAAGAGGGCGTACGAGCGGGCCCAGGGAGCGTCGGTGCGGCGGGCCGCGACGACGTAGCCGGCGACGGCGACGAGGAGGGCGAGGAGGAGCGGGTTGGTGGTGCGGGAGGCGGCGGTGGCGAGGCCGAGGGCCCAGAGCCACCAGGCGCCGGCGTGCAGGGCGTTGGCGCGGTCGGCGCGGGGCGGGCGGAGGGC
>NZ_BAAAPF010000071.1:0-23968 GCF_039531005.1 Streptomyces synnematoformans | reverse complement strand
GCTCGGCGCGCAGCGCGTACCCGGGGCCCTGCGTGACCAGCAGCCGCGCGGGCGCGCGCGGCGGGCGCTCGGGTTCCAGGGCGCGCCGCAGCGCGGCGACGAACGTGCGCACCGCGCCCACGGCGTTCCCGGGCGGGTCGGGCCACAGGTCCTCGACCAGCATGTCGACGGGTACGACGCGGCCGCGCGCGGCGATCAGGCGGGCCAGCACGGCCCGGTGCCGCGGCCCCTTCAGCGCGATCGCCCCGCCGCCGACGCCGCCCGCTCCGCCGCCGTCCGCGTCGACGGCCCAGGCCGCCACCGGCCCCAGCACACCGAACCGGACCCGCACCACCGACCACCTCTCCCGGCCCCGGCCGGCCTCGCCCCGGCCCCGCCGGCCGCCACCGTACAGCGCGCTCATCCGCTGCTCATCCGCGCCGCGCACGCTGGGGACAACGATCGGCTACGAAGGGAAAACCCCGATGTCCCCCCGCATCCCCGGCTTCGACTACCGCCGCGTGCCCGTCGCCGACGGCGTCGCCCTGAGCGCCGCCGTGGGCGGCAACCCCGCCGGCAGCCCCGTCGTGCTGCTGCACGGCTTCCCGCAGACCCACCTCATGTGGCGGCACGTCGCCGCCCGGCTCGCCGCCGACCACACCGTCATCTGCCCCGACCTGCGCGGCTACGGCGCCAGCGACAAGCCGGCCGAGGCGGACGAGGCGGCCGGCGGACCGGCCGGCGGACCGGCCGGCCCGTCCGGCGACGGGCGCGGCGGCACGTACGCGAAGCGCACGATGGCCGACGACATCGTGGCGCTGGCCCGTGCGCTGGGCTACGAGCGCTTCGCGCTGGCCGGGCACGACCGGGGCGCGCTGGTGGCGTTCCGCGCGGGGCTCGACCACCCCGCGGCGGTCACCCACCTGGCGTGCCTGGACGTGCTGCCGACGCTGGACATGTGGGACGTGATGCACGGGGCGTCGGCGGCGGTCGGCTTCCACCTGTACCTCATGGCGCAGCCGCCCGGCCTGCCCGAGGAGATGATCTCCGCCGCCCCGGACGCGTTCTTCGGCCACTTCCTCGACGTGTGGTCCGCCGGCGGGGACGCGATCCCCGCCGACGTGCGCGCCGCGTACCTGGCGGCGTCCCGCGCCGCGGTGCCGTCCATCGTGGCGGACTACCGGGCGTCCGCGGGCGTCGACGTCGAGCACGACAGCGCCGACCGCGCGGCCGGCCGCCGGCTGCGGATGCCGGTGGCCGTGCTGCAGCAGGACTGGGGCGCCGCGCTCGGCTTCGACGCCGCCGCGCGGTGGCGCGCCTGGGCCCCCGACCTGCGGCACACCACCGTGGGCTGCGGCCACTTCATGGCCGAGGAGGCGCCGGACGAGGTCACCGCGGCGCTGCGCGACCTCCTCGCCCGTACGCCCGCCGCTACGGCAGCGTGAGCCCGTAGGCCGCCAGGATCGGCCTGATCGGCTGGTAGAAGGTCGTGCCGCCGGTGGTGCAGTTGCCGCTGCTGCCGACGATGATGCCGACCGCGCGGCCGCCGGAGAATGCGGGTCCGCCGGTGTCGCCGGGCTCGGAGCAGATGTCGGAGCGGAAGAGGCCGTAGACCACCCCGCCGGGGTAGTTCACGGTGACGCCGACCTGCTGCAGCCGGCCGCACTGGTAGCCGGTCACCCGCCCGTAGTGGCACAGCGTCATGCCGGGCTGCGGGTCGGTGGCGCCGGTGATGTCCACCGGCACGCCGCCGCTGCCCCTGACCTCGCCGGGGTACGAGACGGAGGTGTTGGTGTAGCGCACGAGGCCGTAGTCGCTGCCGGGGAAGGTGTATCCCGCGGTCACGCCGACGGAGACGCGGGCGCCGTCCACGTCGGCGGCCCAGCTGCCGCCGGCGGTGGCGCAGTGGCCGGGGATGATGCCGTACGAGACGCCGCCCGCCACGGCGTTGAAGCCCAGCGTGCAGGCGAAGCCGCCCCCGTAGAGCGCGTCGCCGCCACGCACCTCGCCCGCCGCGGCCGCCGGGACCGCGGGGGCCGGCGCAGCCGGCGGAGCCGCCGCGGCGGGCGGGGCGAGCAGGGTGAGCAGCGCACCGAGCAGCGCGAGCACGGTGCCGGTGGCGAGGGTGCGTAACGGAGGAGCGGTACGGCGTCGGCGTCGGCTCACGGTTCCCTGCCTTCCGGGCGGCGGCGGTGTCGACCGCATTGTGCTCGCGGCGTACGGAACCAGGAAGAGGGCATGTCAGGTGCGGGTCAAAAACGGCCGGGGGTCAGCGGCTCGGCAGCAGACCGTTCTCCATGGCGACGACGACCGCGCGGGTGCGGTCGCCGACGTCGAGTTTGGCGAAAATGCGCAGCAGGTGCGTCTTGACGGTGGCCTCGCCGATGTACAGCCGCTTGCCGATCTCGGCGTTCGACAGCCCTTCGGCGACACCGGCCAGCACCTCGGACTCGCGCGGGGTGAGCGTCACCGGGGCCGGGCCGCGCATCTTCGCGACCAGGCGCTGGGCGACGCGGGGCGCGAGGACCGTCTCGCCGCGGGAGGCCGCGTGGATGGCGTCGACCAGCTGGGCGCGGGTGGCGTCCTTCAGCAGGTAGCCGGTGGCGCCGGCCTCGACGGCGCGTTCGATGTCGGCGTCCGTGTCGTACGTGGTGAGGATCAGCACCCGGGTACGCGCGGCCGCCGCGATGATCGCGGCGGTGGCACCGACGCCGTCGAGCAGCGGCATCCGCAGGTCGAGCAGGGCGACGTCCGGGGCGAGGCGGGCGACCAGCGAGGCGGCCTCGTGGCCGTCGCCGGCCTCGCCGACGACGTCGATGGTGGGCTCGGCGGCGAGCAGCGCGACGAGGCCCGCGCGCATCACGGTGTGGTCGTCGGCCACGATGACGCGCAGCGGCGCGGCGGGCGTGGGTGTCGTCGTCATGGTCAGACCTGTCCGTCCGTGGCGAGTCCGGTCGTGCGCGTGGTGTCGGGTCCGTCCGGGAGGGTTCCGCCGTCGGCGGCGGTTCCGGCCGCGGGCACGGTGACGAGTATCCGGGTGCCCTCGCCCGGCGAGCTGGTGACGGTCAGCGCGCCGCCGAACTCCGCGAGCCGCCGGCGCATTCCGTCCAGCCCGAAGCCCCCGGCCGGTACGGCGCCGTCCCGCCCGCCGCCGTCGGCGTCTCCGGCGCCCCGGCCGTCGCCGCCGGGCGCGCCCCGCCCCGCCGCCCCGGGTACGAACCCCTTCCCATCGTCGGTGATCTCCAGCTCGATGCCCGCAGGCCCCGCCCCCAGCACCACGCCGACCGTCGACGCCTCCGCGTGCTTGCGCACGTTGGCCAGCGACTCCTGGGTGCAGCGCAGCAGCGCGATGCGGGTCGGCTGGTCGCAGTCGACGTCCGGCAGCTCGGCGTCGACGGTGAGCCCGGTGTCCTCGGCGAAGCGGTCCAGCGTGCGGCGCAGCGTGCCGGCGACGGAGCCGGCGGCAGCGCCGTCGGCGGAGCCGTCGCGCGGGGCCGCGCCGACGAGGACGCGGGCCTCGGCGAGGTTGTCGCGGGCGGTGCGTTCGATGGACCGCAGCTGCTGGGCGCTCTTCCCGGGCTCGGCGGCCAGCCCGGCGCGCGCCGCCTCGGCGAGCACGACGATCGAGGCGAAGCCCTGCGCGAGGGTGTCGTGGATCTCCCGGGCGATACGCTCCCGCTCCTCGGCGGCGCCCTGCCGCTTCTGCGCCTCCGCCAGCCGCTGTTCGGCGTCGGCCAGCCGGCTGCGCAGCCGGGCGCGTTCGTCGCGTACCGCCAGCGCCCGGGGGGTCAGCAGCGCGATGACGATGCTGACCGCGTAGACGGCGACGGACGAGGTGGCGTTGGTGGTGAGGTGGTCGGCGGTCCAGCCCTCCCGGAGCGTGCCGCCGAGGGTGATCGCGAGGGCGCCGAGGCCGCTGTAGACGACGGCGGACCGCAGGCTGTCCACGAAGATCACGAAGTGCGTGAGCGTCACCGTGTACAGCACGCCGAAGCCGTCGCGGAGCCACGACAGCCAGCCCAGCACGAGGATCAGCAGGACGAGGTAGCCGTACGCGAGCCGCACCGGATTCCCGGGGCGGGCGCGTACGACCGCGTAGCCGAGGGCGAGCGCGGCCACGAGCGCGAGCGACCCGTACCGGTCCCCGGCCGGGACGTCCCCCAGGATCGTGACCAGGGTCAGCAGGCCGATGATCGCCCAGGAGAAGACGTCCCACCCGTGGAGCATCCAGATCCAGAAGGGGTCGCCGCGCCGTGGCCGAGGGAGCATGGCGGTCAGCGTACGTTCTCGAACGTACGGGCCACCGCCCCGTCCGGACCGCCCGCCGGGGGCGCCGGGGCGGACGCGGCGGATGCGGGCCCGCGCCGCAGCGGCCGCCAGGCCCGTTCGCCGAGGAGCAGCAGCGCCGCGGGCAGCACCATCATCCGGATCACCACGGCGTCGAGCAGCACGGCGAGCGCCAGGCAGAGGCCCATCTGCTTCATCTCGGTCAGGTGCAGCGCGACGAACCCGGAGAACACGGTGACCATCACGACCGCCGCGCTGGTCACGACCTTCGCCGACGCGGCGATGCCCGCGGTCACCGCCTCCCGCGCCGGCATCCCGGCGTCCCTGGCCTCCTTGATGCGGCTGACCACGAACACCTGGTAGTCCATCGACAGCCCGAAGAGGATGACGAAGAGGAACAGCGGCACCCGGGAGGCGATCGCGCCCATCGAGTCGAAGTCGAGCAGGCCCTCGGCCCACGTGCCCTGGAAGACGAGGACGAGCGCGCCGAGCGCGGCGGCGGCGGAGAGCAGGTTCAGGCCGACGCCGAGCAGCCCGATCGCCACCGAGCGGAACGCGAGCACCGTCATCACGAACGTGACCAGCAGCAGGGCGCCGACGACCAGCGGCAGCTTGCCGCGCTCGTGCGCGACGTAGTCCACGCCGCGGGCGACGTCGCCGCTGACGGCGGTCTCGACGCCGGCCAGTTCGCCGACGGTGGCGGGCAGGTGGTCGTCGCGCAGGTGCCGCAGCGAGTCCTTCGCGGGCTGGGAGTTGGCGAAGTGCGGTACGGAGAGCACGAGCACGCTGGTCCGGCCGTCCGGCGAGGTGCGTACCGCGGGCTCGGCGGCACGGACGAACAGCGGGTCGGCCGCCGCCCGCCGGCCCAGCCCGGCCAGCGCCCGCCGTACCTCGGGGGCGCGTTCGGGGGTGGACCGGGCGACGACCTCGTGCTGCACCTTCAGTTCGGGGAAGGCGTCGGTGAGCCGGTCGTACGTCTGCATGGCCGGGATGTCGCGGGAGAACGTGTCCTTGCCGGGGTCCACGAGCTTCATGCCGAGGGCGGGCGCGGCGAGCGCGAGCATGGCCAGCACGGAGACGACCAGCGTGGCGGCGGGGCGGCGCTGCGCGGGCCGCAGCAGGGCGGCGAAGACGCGGCCGGGTTCGGGGCGTTCCGGCCGCGGGCGGCGGGCGCAGGCCCCGCGGGCGGCGCGGCGGTCGGCCCGGCGTTCGGTGCGCCGGCCGATGGTCACGAGCAGCGCGGGCAGTGCCGTCAGGGAGCTGGCGACGGCGACGGCCACGACGAGGATCGTGCCCGTGGCCAGGGAGGAGAAGATGACGTCGGCGGCGAGGTAGAGGGTGGCGGTGGAGACGATGACGGCGAGTCCGGAGACCACGATGGCGCGCCCCGCGGTCGCCGCCGCCAGCTCGACGAGGGCCGCGGACGACAGCCGGCCGCCGGCGCGGGCACGCTCCTCGCGCTCGCGCTTGAGGTAGAAGAGCGTGTAGTCGACGCCGACCGCGAGGCCGATGAGCAGGATCAGGTTGGTGCCGACGCCGGGGTCGGGCAGCAGGTGGGAGGCCACCATGGACAGGCCGAGCGCCGCGGCGATGGACGTCAGCGCCAACAGCAGCGGCACGCCGGCCATGACGACGGACCCGAAGACGACGAGCAGCGTGACGAGCGTGACGGGCAGCGAGATGCGCTCGGAGAGCGCCAGGTCCTCGGCGCGCTGGTCGTTGACGCCCTTGCTGATCGCGGGCGAGCCGGTCTCCTCGATGACGACGCCGGGGTGGGCGGCGGCGGCCTCCTCCGTCTGCTCCAGCAGCGGGCCGACGTTCTTCCTGCCGTCCAGCTCGGCGCCCTTCAGCACGACCGGCACGCGCAGCGCGCCGCCGTCGGCGGAGCGTACGGGCGCGGCGACGGACGCCACTTCGGGCAGCCGCTCCATCCGGGCGGTGACGTCCCGGGCCGCGGCGCCGGCGGCGGCGGGGTCGAGGGAGCGGCCGGACCCGGCGCGGATGAGGACGTGTTCCGTGGGCTTGCGCTCCAGGCCGCCCTCGGTGGCCAGTTGCTCGGCGCGGCCGGCCTCGCCGACGCGGAAGTCCGCGGTGGTGGCGGGGTTGCCGCCGACGGAGACGCCGGTGCCGACGCAGAGCGCGACGAAGACGAACCAGCCGACGATCGCGCGCCACGGGTGCCGGGCGCTCCAGCGGGCCATGCGTACGGGAAGTTTTCTCATGTCCGGAATGCTCGCGACCGGGGCCCCGCCGCCGACAGCCGCGACCGGTGGAACCGGGGGTCCACCGACCGGTGGACCCCCGGGGGGCACGGCCGCTCAGGCACCCGGCGGACGGACGTCCTCCGGCCCGGTCCCGCCGCCCTCGTCCTCGGCCGGGGCGGGGACCACGGGCCGGCCCCGTTCCCCGCCGCGGCCGGCCCGCAGCCGCTTCGCCCGCCCGCGGATCTGCAGCTCGAACTCGCCGTCGTAGTGCCGGTGTCCGGCCCGCACCGCCGTCTCCACCGCCTTCTCGCCCCGCTCGCCGATGAGGATGAGCTGGTCGTGCCGCAGGTCGCGCATCAGCGCCACGCACAGCGCGACCATCACCAGCGTGAACGGCACCGCGACGAGGATCGTGAGGTTCTTCAGCCCGGTCAGCGCCGTGTCCCCGCCGCCCCCGATCAGCAGCATGATGGCGGCGACCGCGCCGGTCAGCACGCCCCAGACCACGACCACCCCGCGCGTCGGCTCCAGCGTGCCCTTCTGCGACAGCGCGCCCATCACGATCGACGCGGCGTCCGCGCCGGAGACGAAGAAGATGCCGACCAGGATCATCACCAGCAGCGTGGTGACGCCGGCGATCGGGTACTCGTTGAGCACCGCGAACAGCTGCCCCTCCTGCGTCGACTCGTCGGCGATGCCCGCGCCCTCGGCCTCCTGCCGCATCGCCGTTCCGCCGAGGATGCAGAACCACAGCAGGCTCACGACGCTGGGGACGAGGATCACGCCGCCGATGAACTGCCGGATGGTGCGCCCGCGGCTGATGCGCGCGATGAACATGCCGACGAACGGCGTCCAGGAGATCCACCAGGCCCAGTAGAAGACCGTCCAGCCCGAGAGCCAGCCGGCGACGCCCTCGCCGCCGCTGGCCTCCGTACGCGCCATCATCTGCGGCAGGTCGGCGAAGTACGAGCCGATGGAGGTCGGCAGCAGGTCGAGGATGAGGATCGTGGGGCCGACGACGAAGATGAAGACGACGAGCAGCGCGGCGAGCACCATGTTGATGTTCGACAGCCACTGGATGCCCCGCTCGATGCCGGAGACGGCGGAGGCGACGAACGCGGCGGTGAGCACGCCGATGACGAGGATCAGCAGCCCCTCGCCGACCTCCTGCGAGGTCCAGCCGACCTCCTTGACGCCGCTGCCGATCTGCAGCGCGCCGAGCCCGAGCGAGGCGGCGGAGCCGAAGAGGGTGGCGAAGATGGCGAGGATGTCGATGACCTTGCCGACGCCGCCTTCGGCGTGCCGCGGGCCGATGAGCGGGGTGAAGACGGCGCTGATGGTCTGCCTGCGGTTGCGGCGGAAGACGCTGTACGCCATGCCGAGGCCGACGACGGCGTAGATGGACCAGGGGTGCAGCGTCCAGTGGAAGAGGGTGGTCGCCATCGCCGTCTCCATCCGGTCGGCGGCGGGGCCGCCGGCCGGGACGGTGTCCGGCGGCGGGGCGGTGAAGTGCGACAGGGGCTCGTTCACCCCGTAGAACATGAGCCCGATGCCCATGCCGGCGCTGAACATCATCGCCACCCACGACACGGTGCGGAACTCCGGCGCTTCGCCCTCCTTGCCGAGGGTGATACGGCCGTAGCGGCTGAAGGCCAGCCAGAGCGCGAAGATCACGAAGCCGGAGGCGGCGAGCACGAAGGCCCATCCGCCGTAGTGCATCGTGTCGTTGAGCAAGGTGGTGGAGGCGTCCTCCAGGGAGTCCGTCGCCACGGCGCCCCAGATCACGAACGCCAGCGTCAGTGCGGCCGCGACCCCGAAGACGACCGCGTCGGTGCGCGGTGCGGCCCCCGGTGCGCGGCCGTCCTCCCCCGGCTTGTCCACCCGTTCGTCGAGCACCTTCGGTCACCGTCTCCCTACGCTCCGCACATAGAACCCCCTCACCATAGGGGAGACCGGCCGGGGCGTACGGGAACGGCGGCGTCAGCGCGCGGACGCGGCGGCGGCCATCGCGGCGCCGACGATGCCCGCGTTGTTCTGCAGTTCGGCGGGGACGACGTCCGCGCGGATGCCGGTGATGTCGTCGAGGAACTTGTCGGCCTTGCGGCTCACGCCGCCGCCGATGACGAACAGTTCGGGGGTGAAGAGCATCTCCAGGTGGGCGAGGTAGTGCTGCACCCGGTGCGCCCAGTGCTTCCAGCTCATGTCCTTGTCCTCGCGCTCCTTGGCGGAGGCGCGCTTCTCGGCCTCGTGCCCGTGCAGTTCCAGGTGGCCGAGTTCGGTGTTGGGGACGAGCCTGCCGCCGGTGAAGACCGCGCTGCCGATACCGGTGCCGAACGTCAGCACGAGCACGGTGCCGGTGCGGCCGCGGCCGGCACCGAAGGTCATTTCGGCGATGCCGGCGGCGTCGGCGTCGTTGACGAGGTGCACCGGGCGGCCGAGGCGGTCGCCGAGGAGGGCGGCGGCGTCGACGTCGACCCAGCTCTTGTCGACGTTGGCGGCGGTGCGCACGACGCCGCCGGTGACGACGCCGGGGAACGTGACGCCCACCGGGCCGTCCTGCCCGGCGAAGTGCCCGACCACCGCGGCGACGCCGTCGGCGACGGCGTCCGGGGCGGAGGGGTGCGGGGTGAGCACCTTGTGCCGCTCCGCCGCGAGGGTGCCCGTGTCCAGGTCGGCGGGGGCGCCCTTGATGCCCGAGCCGCCGATGTCGACTCCCATGATGTTCATAGCCCCAGACGATAGGGCGACCGGACCCGTCCGCGCGCGACCACGACAAGGCACTCCGCCGTCCGATATCCGGGATTCCGTGACCGGATAAGTTCTTGACGCGACCTCATCAACTCCGCCAGCCTCTGGGGCACGACAATCCCCCACCGTTGGGAGCACCCATGCCCCTCCGTCGTGCACGCCTCAGGTCGCGGCCCGCCGCCGCCGTCCTCGCCGGCGGGCTGCTGACCGCACTGCTCGTGCCCGGCGCGGTCGCCGCGGAACCCGCGGCGACCGCGCCGGCGGCCGTCGAGGCCGCGCCCGCGGCGCGCGTCGCGCCCGAGCAGGCGCCGGACATACCCGTCGCGAACGTCCAGGCGCACCTGGCCCGGTTCCAGTCCATCGCCGCCGCCAACGGCGGCAACCGCGCCCACGGCCGGCCCGGCTACCGCGCCTCGCTCGACTACGTCAGGCAACAGCTGGACGCCGCCGGATTCACCACCAGGGTCCAGCAGTTCAGCACCTTCGGCAGCATCGGCTACAACCTCGTCGCGGACTGGCCGGGCGGCGACCCGAACCAGGTCCTCATGGCCGGGGCACACCTCGACTCCGTCTCCTCCGGGCCCGGCATCAACGACAACGGCACCGGCTCCGCCGCCGTCCTGGAGACGGCCCTCGCCGTGGCCCGCGCCGGCTTCCAGCCGCGCGAGCACCTGCGCTTCACCTGGTGGGGCGCGGAGGAACTGGGCCTGGTCGGCTCGCGGTACTACGTCGCCAACCTGTCGTCCGCGGACCGTGCCGCGATCACCGGCTACCTGAACTTCGACATGATCGGCTCGCCCAACCCCGGGTACTTCGTCTACGACGACGACCCGCAGATCGAGAAGGTGTTCAAGGACTTCTACGCCGGCCTCGGCGTCCCCACCGAGATCGAGACCGAGGGCGACGGCCGGTCGGACCACGCGGCGTTCAAGAACGCCGGCGTGCCGGTCGGCGGGCTGTTCACCGGCGCGAGCCGGACGAAGTCGGCGGCGCAGGCGGCGAAGTGGGGCGGCACGGCCGGCCAGCCGTTCGACCGGTGCTACCACAGCTCCTGCGACACCACGTCGAACGTCAACAGCACGGCGCTGGACCGCAACAGCGACGCCCTCGCCCACGCGGTGTGGACGCTGGCCGAGTAGCCCGCGGCCCGGGACGCGGCGGCGGTCAGGACTCCGGGGCGGCCTGCGGGGCCGGCTCCTGGGCGGCGGTCCCGCCGCTCCCGGCGCCCCCCGCCGCCGCGTCGCCCCCCGCCGCGTACTCCGCCTCCGCGTCCTCCGCCAGCGCCTGCGCGCAGATCGGCCGCAGGCCGTCCTGCACCGCCCCGCTGATCGCGCCCAGCTGGCGCTGCTGCTCGGGCGTGAGCACGTCGAAGAGGTGCTTGCGCACTTCCGTCACATGCCCCGGAGCCGCCGCCTCCAGCACGGCGAACCCGGCGTCGGTCAGCTGCGCCACGGAGCCGCGGCGGTCGGCGTCGGTGGCGCACCGGGACACGTACCCCGCCTTCTCCAGCGCCGCCACCGCGTGCGACAGCCGGCTGCGCGAGGAGCGGGCCAGGTCGGCCAGCTCGCTCATCCGCAGGCTGCGCCCGGGGCTCTCGGAGAGGTACACGAGGATCTCGTAGTACGCCACGGGCATCCCGGAGTCGCGCCGCAGCTGCCGGTCCAGATGCGCGTTGAAGTCGCGGACGGCGCTCATGAAGAGACGCCATATCCGCTGTTCGTCATCGGTGAGCCAGCGCACGTCGGTCATACGTCCCAGCATACCTATAGTTGAGACCTCAACCAGAGCGTGTTACCGTTTTAGTGAAAGTTCAACCACGTCGCCCACAGTGGTTGACTCCGCTACCGAGAGGTATTCAGCCATGACCACGCACACCGAGCAGCTCCCCGGCTTCCAGACCGGCACCTGGACCATCGACCCGGTGCACTCCGACGTCTCCTTCGTCGTCCGCCACCTGGGCGTCACGCGGGTCCGCGGCACGTTCGACCAGGTGGAGGGCACCATCGTGACCGCCGAGGACCCGCTGCAGTCGCAGGTCACCGCGGTCATCAAGACCGCCTCGGTCAACACGCGCAACGACATGCGCGACGACCACGTGCGCACCGAGGACTTCCTGGACGTCGAGAAGTACCCCGAGATGACCTTCACGTCCACCGGCATCCGCGCCGAGGACGGCGTCTACCTGATCGACGGCGACCTGACGCTGCGCGGCGTCACCCGACCCGTGACCCTGGAGACCGAGGTCGGCGGCTTCGGGCCGGGCATGCAGGAGGGCAGCGCGGTCGCCGGGTTCTCCGCCACCACCGAGATCAGCCGCAGCGACTTCGGCGTGACCGGCGGCGCGGCCGGCGCGGCGGTCAGCGACAAGATCAAGATCAGCCTGGACATCGAGGCCGGGCGCTCCTGAAGCGCACGCGCGACCCCGCGGGCGGCCGCCGCGCCGCCCGCCCTGCGAACACGGTGCGGGGCGGCCCCCGCCGGTGACTTCCGCTCAGTCCCCGGCCACGGCGTCGCCCCGCACCGTTCCCGTGCCGGGCAGCGCCTCGGCCGGGTCCGAGCCGTGCCGGACGACGCGGTTACCGTCGTCCACGAAGACGATCCGCGGCAGCAGCGCCTTCGCGTCCGCGTCGGCCACCGTCGCGTAGCTGATGACGATCACCAGGTCGCCCGGGCTGACCAGCCGGGCGGCCGCGCCGTTGATGCCGATCACGCCGCTGCCCCGCGGGCCGGTGATGACGTAGGTGGTGAGCCGGGCGCCGTTGTCGATGTCGACGACGTCGACCTGCTCGCCGGCCAGCAGGTCCGCGGCCTCCATGAGGTCCTCGTCGATGGTGATCGAACCGACGTAGTGCAGGTCGGCCTGCGTCACGGTGGCGCGGTGGATCTTGGACTTCAGCATCGTCCGGAACACGGGCGGCCTCGTCTGCGGTCAGGGGGTACGGGGGCGACGCCAGGGTAACCGCGCCGCGGCGGCGGACCGGGCCCGCGGACGGCGAACTGTGAGCGACACCACCGCCCGGCGGTTCCCCCGGGGGGCGGGACCCGCACGCAGGGGGGCGCGGGCCCTCGCGGCGTACGGGGGCACGGGCGTACGGGCAGCACCGGGCCCGCGTGCGGGCGCGGCGGCCGCAACTCCCTCCCGGGTCTACCCCGTTCCGGAGCACCCCGCCACTCGCCGGGGACCGATCCGGTGCTTCCCCGCGGCGTCCCGTGTCGCTGGCGCGCCCGGACTTCGCCCCGTGAGACCAGTTGGTCATGAAATATGACAAATGCCCTGCACGGGGGTTCCCCCGGCGCACCGCGCTCTGCCTGGGCCTGCTCGGCGCCTACCAGCTGGCCATCGCCCCCGACGCGCACACCCCCAGATCGGGGGCGGCCGGCCGGGCGGCGGCCGGGGACGGCAAGCCGCTCGGCCGCGCCGCGCACCGGCTGCGCCCGGCCGCCGGGCGCACCGGTGCGGCGCCCATGACGACCTCCGGCGGCATGGCCCGTATCGCCGGCCCGACCCGGCCGGTCGCGGTGCGCGCCGCGCCGCACACCACCCTCCGGCAGACCGGCAAGAAGATCGCCCTCACCTTCGACGACGGCCCGCACGCCACGCAGACGCCGGCGATCCTGCGGATCCTCCGGCGCCACGGGGCACGCGCGACCTTCTTCGTCATCGGCGAGAACATCCCCTCGAACCGCGACGTGCTGCGCCGGATCGCCGCCGACGGCCACGTCGTCGGCAACCACTCGTACACCCACCCCCAGCTCGACCTGATCAGCACCCCGCGGGTGCGGGAGGAGCTGGAGCGGTGCAGCGACCTGGTGGCGAAGGAACTGGGCGCGCCGCCGCGGCTGGCGCGGGCGCCGTACGGGATGTGGCACGGGCCGAGCCTGCAGATCTGCGCGCAGCTGCAGATGGAGCCCTTCCAGTGGGACATCGACACCCTCGACTGGGACAACCGCGACCAGCGGTTCATCGAGACCACCGTGCTCGGCCACGCCCATCCGGGCGCGATCGTGCTGGCGCACGACGGGGGCGGCAACCGGTGGGCCACGGTGCGGGCGCTGGAGTACTACCTGCCGCGGCTGCTGGACGAGGGATACACGCTGGTGCAGCCGGCGTAGCCCCGCAAGCCCGCCCGTATGCCCCCGCACAAGCCCGTATGAGCCCGTATGAGCCCGTATGAGCCGCACAAAGCCCGCCCATCCCCGCACTCCCGCCCCAGGGTAGGCCGCCCCGCCGACAGAACCGCCCGCCGAAGGAACCGCGCACGCACCGCCCGCCGGCGCCCCGCCCGGGGCCCGTCTCCCGCACCGCGCGGCGGCGGGCCGGAGATTCGGAGGGCTCGGGGGCTGGCCCGTAGAAAGCGCTTGCGTCATGCTGGTGCACATGGCCGATCCCGCACTCCCGCCCCTTCCCGGCGGCGTCAGCGTCTCCCGGCTCCGCGTCTACGACTGGCAGGCCCCCGACGGCCTCCGCGGCGGCACCCCGCACCTGCACCTCGCCTGCACCGAGGCGTACGTCGTCCTCGGCGGCCACGGCGCCGTGCAGACCCTGACCGCCTCCGGGTACGCCGAGACCGAGCTGGCCGAGGACACCGTCGTCTGGTTCACGCCCGGCACCATCCACCGCCTCGTCAACGGCGACGGCCGGCTCGACATCCTCGTCGTGATGCAGAACGCCGGCCTGCCCGAGGCCGGCGACGCCGCCTTCCCCTTCCCGCCCGACGTCCTCCACGACGACGCCGCCTACGCCCGCGCCGCGGCGCTCGACCCGGCGCAGCCGGAGAAGTCCGCGCAGGCGCGCCGCGACCTGGCGCTGGCCGGCTTCGCCGAGCTGGCCGACGCCGCGCGCGGCGGCGACACGGGGCCCCTGCTGGCGTTCCACGAGCGGGCCGCGCAGCTCGTCCGGCCGCACCTGGACGACTGGCGGCGGCGCTGGGAACGGGGCCCGGCGGCGGCCGCCGCGGCGACGGACGCGCAGCTCGACGCGCTGCGCACGGACGCCGGCCACCTGCGGTCGGCGTCGGTGCAGCGGGCCGGGGCGGCGGCGCGGTTCGGGATGTGCGGGCGGCTGCAGGCGTGCGACCTGGACGGGGCGGTCGCGGTGGAGGCGTAGCGGCCCCGGCGGGGGGCAACGAGGGGGAACCCGGGTGACGCCCACCCCTTCACGGGGAAGAATGTCTGATATGCACCGGATGCTGGTCCCGCTCGTCGCCCTCCTCGTCGCCCTCCTCGCCGCGCTCCTCACGGCGTCCCCCTCGGCCGCCCAGGACCCGGACCCCGTCGGCGACGCCGCCGAGGCGCTGCGCGAACGCCCCGTCTACGTCCACCCCGACGCCCGCGACCAGATGTCCGCCGGCCGGGCCGACGCCCTCGCCGCCCGGCTCAGGGACGCCGGCCGTCCCGTCTTCGTCGCCGTGCTCCCCGACGACTCCGGCATCGCCGCCCGCGACGTCCTGCAGAACCTGCGCGCCCGCACCGGCATCGCCGGCGTCTACGCCGTCCGCCTCGGCGACGGCTTCGGCGCCGCCGCCGACTCCCGGGTGCTCTCCGAGCGGGCCGTCGGCAACCTCCGCCGCGCCGCCGTCGGCGCCCACCCCGACGACGCCACCGGCCAGCTCGTCACCTTCGCCGACGAGGCCGCCGAGCAGGCCCGCGGCCGCGAGCCGTCCGGCTGGCGCGACAGCGCCGGCATCGGCGCGGCCGGGGCCGTCACGCTCGGCGTGGTGGTCCTGCTGGTCGCCGGCGGCACCCTGCTCGTCCGGCAGCGCGGCAAACGCCGCCGCGCGGAGGAGGCGCGGGCCCAGCTGGCGCGGCTGCGCACGGTCATCGACGAGGACATCACCGCGTACGGCGAGGAGATGACCCGCATCGCCTTCGAGCCCGCCGGCCCGGCCGCGGACGACGCGATGCGCGCGGACTACCAGAGGGCGCTCGACGCCTACGAGAAGGCCAAGTCCCGGATGGACGCCGCCCGCGTCCCCGGTGACGTGCGCGGGGTGACGGAGGCGCTGGAGGAGGGGCGGTTCGCGCTGACGACGCTGGCGGCGCGGCGCGCAGGCGAGGCGCTGCCCGAGCGCCGCCCGCCGTGCTTCTTCGACCCGCGCCACGGGCCGTCGGCCACCGACGTGGAATGGGCGCCGCCGGGGGCCGCGGCGCACACGGTGCCGGCCTGCGCGGCGGACGCGAACCTGCTGGCGGCCGGCGAGGAGCCGATGGCCCGCACGGTGGAGACGGCCCGCGGCCGGCAGCCGTACTGGAACGCCGGCCCGGTCTACGCGCCGTGGGCGGGCGGCTACTTCGGCGGCGGCCTGCTGCCCGGGCTGCTGGTGGGCACGATGCTGGGGCAGATGATGTACGCCCCGGGCGCCTGGGGCGGCGCCGACGGCACGGGCGCGGGCGGCTACGAGGGCGGGGACCAGACCGGCGCGGACTTCGACCCCGGCGACTTCGGCGGGGGCTTCGGCGGCGGTGACTTCGGCGGCGGAGGCGGGGGCGGTGACTTCGGCGGCGGCTTCGGCGGCTTCTGAGCACGCGCCCCCGTCAGGCACCGGGTGTCGCTACCGCTGCCGGTCCGTGGTCTCCCGCCGCTTCCGCACGCCCGCCGGCGCCGGCCCGCGCACCGCTCCCGGCGCCTGCCACTCCGCACCGCGCCGCGCCCGCTGCTTGGCCCGCTCGCTGGAGCCCAGCTGGTACGGCACCGAGGTCACCATCACGCCCGGGGTGAACAGCAGCCGCGCCTTCAGCCGCAGCGCGCTCTGGTTGTGCAGCAGGTGCTCGTACCAGTGCCCGACGACGTACTCCGGGATGTAGACGCTGATCACCGTGTCCGGCTTCTCCTGGCGCAGCCGCTTGACGTACTCGATCAGCGGTCTGGTGATCTCGCGGTACGGCGACTCGATGACGATCAGCGGCACGTCCAGCTCGCTGTCCACCCACTGCTGCTGCAGCTGCCGGGTCTCCTCCGCGTCGACCCCGATGGTCAGCGCCTCCAGCCGGTCGGAGCGCACCAGCTTCGCGTACGCCAGCGCGCGCATCGTCGGCCGGTGCAGCTGGGAGACGAGCACGATGGAGTGCATGTGCCCGGGGCGCGGCATGGCGTCGTCCTCCTCGCTCTCGACGACGGCGACCTCCTGCGCCACCCGGTCGTAGTGGCGGTGGATGGCGGCCATCACCCCGTAGAAGAAGCCCATGCCGGCCAGGGCGATCCACGCGCCGTGCGTGAACTTGGTGACGAGCACGACCACCAGCACCAGCGCGCAGAAGGCCGCGCCGAAGCCGTTCATCGCCCGCGACCTGAGTATGCGGCGGCGGGCGGCGGGGGCGTGTTCGGCGGCCAGCATCCGGTTCCAGTGCCGGACCATCCCGGTCTGGCTGAAGGTGAAGGAGACGAAGACGCCGACGATGTAGAGCTGGATCAGCCGGGTGGAGTCGGCCTGGAAGAAGTAGACGAGGGCGCCGGCGAGCAGGGCGACGAAGAGGATGCCGTTGCTGAACGCCAGGCGGTCGCCGCGGGTGTGCAGCTGGCGCGGCAGGAAGCGGTCGTGGGCGAGGATCGAGCCGAGCACGGGGAAGCCGTTGTACGCGGTGTTGGCGGCCAGGAACAGCACCAGCGCCGTCGCCGCCGCCAGGATGACGAACGGCAGCGAGCCGTCGCCGAAGACCGCCGCGCCGACCTGGGCGATCACCGGGTTCTGGACGAAGTCCGCGCCGACCGCCTCACCGTGCCGCACCAGCTCCTCGGCCGGCCGCTCGGCCATCCGCACGTCGGTGTGCAGGGCGAGGGCGATGATGCCGACGAACATGGAGATCGCCAGCGTGCCCATCATCGCCAGCGTCGTCGCCGCGTTGCGGCTCTTGGGCTTGCGGAAGGCGGGCACGCCGTTGCTGATCGCCTCGACGCCGGTGAGCGCGGCGCAGCCGGAGGAGAAGGCCCGCAGCAGCAGGAAGATCAGCGCGAAGCCGGCGATGCCGTCCGCGTGCTCGCTGCGGATCTCCAGGTCGGCGGTGGGGGCGCGCATCGTGTCACCGAGCACGAGGGCGCGGAAGGCGCCCCAGCCGATCATTATCAGCACGCTGCCGACGAAGACGTACGTGGGGATGGCGAAGAGGGTGCCCGACTCCTTCACGCCGCGCAGGTTCATGGTGGTCAGCAGGCCGATGACGACGAGCGCGCAGAGCACCTTGTGCTCGGCGACGAAGCTCCAGGCCGAGCCCAGGTTCTCCACGCCCGCGGAGACCGACACCGCCACGGTGAGCACGTAGTCGACGAGGAGCGCGCTGGCCACGACCTGTCCGGCGCGGCGGCCGAGGTTGGTGGTGGCGACCTCGTAGTCGCCGCCGCCGCTGGGGTAGGCGTGCACCGTCTTGCGGTACGAGGCGACGACGACCACCATCAGCACGACGATGGCCACGGTGATCCAGGGGCTGTACATGTACGCACCGACGCCCGCCAGCGACAGGACGATCAGCACCTCCCCCGGCGCGTACGCCACCGAGGAGAGCGGGTCGGAGGCGAAGACCGGGAGCGCGACACGCTTGGGGAGCAGCGTCTCGCCGAGCCGGTCGCTGCGAAGCGCGCGGCCGATCAGTATGCGCTTCGACAGTTCGGTCAGCTTGGGCACGGGGCGATCGTAGGTGATCCGAATTCCGCTATCGACGGAGAAGTACGCTTTGTCCAGGACAACACCCGGGTTTTGACGCGTCCCTAACGCCGGGCGGGCCGGCCCTGCTGCGGGCCGTCGTGGCCGCCGACGGCGGCGGACTCCGAGGCGCCCGCCACGGGGCCGCCGGGCGGGGCCGCGGCGGGGCTCACGGGCGGGCCCGCGGACGGGCTCACGGCCGGGGCCGCGGCGGGCGTCCCCTTGGCGCGGCCGCGGGCGCGCAGGTACTCGATGCCGATCGGCAGCACCGACAGCAGCACGATCCCGATGAGGATCGCCTCGATGTTCTGGTGCACGAAGTCGACCTGGCCGAGGGCCGCACCCAGGAGAGTGACGCCGACCCCCCACAGGATGCCGCCGACGACGTTGAAGACGACGAACGTCCGGTAGTTCATCCGGCTCACCCCGGCGATGATCGGGGTGAAGGTGCGCACGATGGGCACGAAGCGGGCCAGCACCAGCGACTTCGGGCCGTGCTTCGCAAAGAACTCGTGCGCCTTCTGCACGTTCTCCTGTTTGAAGAGCCGGGAGTCCGGACGGGTGAAGATCGCGGGGCCGACCTTGCGGCCGAAGAGGTAGCCGACCTGGTCGCCGGCGACGGCCGCGAAGGCGATGAGCACGCACATCAGCCACAGCGGGAAGTCGAGCACGTCCGAGGTGATCAGCAGGCCGGTGGTGAACAGCAGCGAGTCGCCCGGCAGGAAGAACCCGATGAGGAGCCCGGACTCGGCGAAGACGATCACGAGCACGCCGAGCACGCCGAACCTGTCGATCAGGAAGTCGGGGTCCAGCCATCCCGGTCCGAGCGCAAGCGTGTTCATGGGTTCGGGACTCCAGACATCTGGGACGGGCGGCAACGAGAAGAGTGGCCACCTACGGATGAGAACGCAAGCCGGGGGCGGGCGGTTCCGGACGCGGGACGGGGCTCAGACCTGCTGCCCGGGCCAGCCGAGCAGCCGGGCGCCCATCGCGGCGGTCTCCAGGGTGTAGCGGTGCAGGGAGTCCGCCACGTTGTAGCCGGTCAGGGTGTGTATCCGGTCCAGCCGGTACGACAGCGTCCGCACGCTCACGCCCAGCCGCCGGGCCGCCTCGGCGTTGACGTACCCGGCGTCGGCGCACGTCTGCAGGGTCGCGAGCAGCGGCTCGGCGCCGCCGCGGGCCTGCGTGAGCGGCCCGAGGACGGTGCGCACCAGATCGGCCATCGCCGCCCGGTCCCGCAGCAGCACCGGGAAGACCAGCAGCTCGGCGGCCTGCAGCACCGGCTGGTCGAGGCCGAGCGCGGCGGCCATGTCGAGGGCGCCGATGGCCTCCTCGTAGCTGCGTACGACCCCGCCGGGGCCGGCGTGTTCGCGGCCCATCGCGACGCGGCTGGCGCAGGCGTACCCGCTGCCCGGCTCCAGGGCCACCTTGGCGAAGGCGTCGAGCAGCGCGCGCTCGCTGCTGGCGGCGACGCAGACGAGCTGGCCCTCCTTGGTGGTGAGCAGCACGTCGCGCTCGCCGAAGCGGCCCAGCAGCTCCCGCTCGATCCGCCGCACCAGCGGGTGCACGTCGGCGAAGGGCTCCTCGCCGGCGGCGACCGAGACCGCGTGCGCGCGGGCCAGGTGCAGCCCGAAGCGCTCGGCGCGCTCGGCGAGCCGGCCGAGGTCGCTGCGGCCGTAGAGCAGGTCGTCGATGAACTCGCGGCGCTCGGCCTCCTCCTGCCGGACCGCGAGCCGCTGGGCGCGCTCGTGGCCCTCGCCGAGGGCGGTGACGGCGGCCTCGACCGCGGCCAGCACGGCGTCGCCGCTGCGGGCGCGGTCGGCGGCGCTCGCGGCCCGGGCCACGCCGGGCAGGACGCCCCAGGTGCGGCGGGTCTCGGCGAGGTGGGCGGCGACCAGCTCGCGCAGGCTGCGGCCGGACTCGGCGGCCTGCTCGCCCAGCTCGCGGAGTGCGTCCAGCTCGGGGCGGCGCAGCAGCCGGCCGGTGGTGGACACGTCCGCCAGCAGCTCCGCGTAGCCGTCCTGGACGTCGGGGCACTCCTCCACCACGCGCGTGTGCGCCACCACCGCTCCCCGGTTGCCGGATCCTGTACACGGGACACCGTCGTCGCTGCCGGGTCCCGGAAATGTGGCGCCCAGGGTACGACACGGGGGCGGGGGCGGGAAAGCGCGGCCCGTACGGGGCGCCGGCCCGGCCGGCCGCGGCGCGTCAGCCCGTCAGCTCGACCGCCTGCCGGACGGTCTCGGCCAGGTCGGCCACCGCCGGGTCCTCGGTCTCGTCGGCCAGGTCCTCGGCGTGCCCCGCGAGTTCGCCGACCGTCGGGGCGCCGGGCAGCGGCGCGGGCCCGCCGGTCGTGGTGCTGCCCTCCTTGCCGTCGGCGCTGCCGTCCGCGTACGGCTCGGGGGCGGTGCCGGCGTCGGAGCCACCGCGCAGGGCGTCCGCGAAGTAGGCGGCGAGCGCGGTGACCTGCAGCCGGGACGGAGCCGCGCCCCACAGGTCACCGGTCAGGGCGGCGGCGTCGACGGTGCGGGACTCCTCGTGCGGGGCGCGGGTGTCGGGGTCGAGCCAGCGCACGGTGGCCGTGGCGACGCTGCCGGAGGCGCCCTCGGCGAGCCGGACGGCGTAGAGCGCGGTGACGGTGTGGCCCGGGCCGACCTCGCCGCCGTCGACGGCGTCGTTGCGGAAGTCCTCGTCGGCGACCTGGCGGTTGTCGTAGCCGATCAGCCGGTAGTCCGAGACGGCGTCCGCGTCGAAGACGACCTGCGCCTTGGCGTCGCGGGCCCGCAGGTCGACGTTGCGCGGCAGGTCTTCGACGAACACCTCGCGGGCCTCGGCGGTCTCCGAGACGTAGGTGGTGTGGCCGTCGCCCTCGTTGGTCAGCCGCTCCATCAGCGCGTCGCCGTACTCGCTGCCGACGCCGACGCCGAACAGCGTGATGCCGTAGTCCTCCCGGCCCGCGGCGATGCGGTCGAGGATCGTGCCGGCGTCGGTGGCGCCGGTGTTGGCGAGGGCGTCGGAGAGCAGGACGACGCGGTTGGTGGCGCCCTTGCGGTGGCCGTCGACCGCCTCGTCGTAGCCGCGGGTCAATCCGGCCTCGACGTTGGTGCTGTCGGTGGGCTGCAGCTTCTCGACCGCGTCGTGGATACGGTCCTCGGCGCCGCCGACGGCCGTCATCGGCAGCACGGTCCGGGCCACGTCGCTGAACGCGACGAGCGCGAGCGAGTCGTCGTCGCGCAGCTCGTCGACCGCGGTGTGCAGGGCCTCGCGTACGAGGCTGAGCCGGCCGGGCTCCGCCATGGAGCCGGAGACGTCCACCACGAAGGTGAGCGCCGCGGGCCGGCGCTTCCGGGTGCCGTACTCGTTGCTCTCCGGACGGGTCGACAGCCCCACGCGCATGAGCGACCAGTCGCCGTCCGCCTCGCCCGCCTCGCCCGCCTCGCCCGTCTCGCCCGTCTCGCCGCCGGCCGGGACGCGGGCGCCGTCGGTGCTGACGGAGAAGCCGTCGTCCGCCGGCGGTGCGTAGTCCTGGCGGAAGCTGTTGATGAACTCCTCGTGCCGCACGGTGTCCGGCTGCGGCAGGGAGCCGGCGCCGATGGTGCGGCGGGCGTAGCTGTACGACGCGGTGTCCACGTCGAGCGCGAAGGTGGAGACCATGTCGGGCTCGGGCGCGAAGGCGTCCGCCCGGCCCGCGCCGGCGGCCTCCGGGGCGGCGTCGTACGCGCCGTCCGGGGCCGCGGAGGGCGCCGGGCCGGCCGGCGGGAGCGCGCCTTCGCCGGCGGCTCCGTCCTCCAGAGCCCTCTGTGTCGTCCGCTCGTCCCCTCCGCTGCCCGTACAGCCCGTCAGCAGCAGCGGAACCGTCAGCATTCCTGCGATCCCCGTCAACCACGCGCGTCCCATCGCGCCCCTCCCTCGTGCCGTCCTCATCGGGACTGTGACGAAGGAGGGGGCGATTCGGTGCCGTTATTCCGTCGACTTCTCGGTCGCGGCCCGGGACATCAGTGACACGGCATCAGCTCCTCGCACGCACGACGGTTGATGGTGGAGGCGGTGCGGAACACCGGAACCGTCCGGATCCCGATGCAGCAGACAGGTCGCACCGATAACCGAAAAATACTCCCTGACCGCGCCATCTGCCTCCCCTACGCCGGCACCGGTCTCAGCGGGACGTCGGAAAGCCCAGGTCGACCCCGCCGTCCGCAGGGTCGGGCCAGCGTGTCGTGACGACCTTCGCGCGGGTGTAGAAGCGGACGCCTTCCTCCCCGTAGACGTGGTGGTCGCCGAAGAGGGAGTCTTTCCAGCCGCCGAAGGAGTGGTAGCCCACGGGCACCGGGATGGGCACGTTCACGCCGACCATGCCGGCCGCGGCCTCCAGCTGGAAGCGGCGGGCGGCGCCGCCGTCGCGGGTGAAGACGGCGGCGCCGTTGCCCCACGGTGAGTCGTTGACGAGCCGCACGCCCTCCTCGTACGTCTCCGCCCGCACCACGCACAGCACCGGCCCGAAGATCTCGTCCCGGTACGCGTCGGACTCCACCGGCACCCGGTCCAGCAGGCTGACGCCGATCCAGTGGCCGTCCTCGCGGCCGGGAACGGTGTAGCCGGTGCCGTCCACGACCACCTCGGCGCCCTGCGCGGCGGCGCCCCGCACATAGCCGGCGACCCGGTCGCGGTGCTCGCGGGTGATGAGCGGGCCCATCTCGGAGTCGGGGTCGTCGCCGGGGCCGACCCGGACCTTGCGGGCCCGCTCGGCGATCTTCGCCACCAGCTCGTCGCCGGTGTCGCCGACCGCGACCACCGCGGAGACCGCCATGCAGCGCTCCCCCGCCGAGCCGTACGCCGCCGAGACCGCGGCGTCCGCGGCCGCGTCCAGGTCGGCGTCGGGCAGCACCAGCATGTGGTTCTTCGCCCCGCCGAGCGCCTGGACGCGCTTGCCGTGCGAGGTGCCGGTGGTGAAGACGTGCCGCGCGACCGGCGTGGAGCCGACGAAGCTGAGGGCGGCGACACCGGGGTGCTCCAGCAGCCGGTCGACAGCCTCCCTGTCGCCGTTGACGACGTTGAACACCCCCTCCGGCAGCCCCGCCTCGGCCAGCAGCTCCGCGAGCAGACCGGCCGCCGAAGGGTCCTTCTCGCTCGGCTTCAGCACGAAGGTGTTGCCGCAGGCGAGGGCGAGCGGGAACATCCACATCGGCACCATGGCGGGGAAGTTGAACGGCGTGATGCCGGCCACCACGCCGACGGGCTGCCGGAGCGCGGCGACGTCGACGCGGGTGGAGACCTGCGTGGACAGCTCGCCCTTGAGCAGCTGCGGGATGCCGCAGGCCACCTCGACGACCTCCAGTCCGCGGGCCACCTCGCCGAGCGCGTCGGAGTGCACCTTGCCGTGCTCGGCGGTGATCAGCCGGGCGACGTCCTCGCGGCGGGCGGCCAGCAGTTCGCGGAAGCGGAACAGCACGGCGGTGCGCTGCGCAAGCGACGATACGCGCCACTCCGTGAGCGCGTGACGGGCGGCGTCGACGGCGGCGTCCACCTCGGCGGCGGAGGCGAACGCGACCTCGGCGGCCTGCGCTCCGGTGGCGGGGTCGTAGACCGGTCCCGACCGTCCCGAGGCGCCCTCGACTGCCTTGCCGCCGATCCAGTGGCCGATGGTCTTCATGGGCAATCCCTTCGTCCAGCTACGGGTTCGGTCTAACCGCCGCCGCGGAGCCCTGTCAATCAGGCGTCGATCACGCCGTGTGCGTGTCCCGTCACCGATGTCACGGTTGGGTGGGTCCCCCGCCACAGCTGCTCGACAACATCCCGGCGGTGGTCGGCCGGGGTGTCCCGGCGGGCACAGGGTCACCGATCACCAGGGGCGCTGCCCCGGCGCCCCGCCGGGAGGTACGGAGATGACGGACAGCCAGCTGTGGTCGTACAAGGAGATCGCGGCGCACATCGGCGTGCAGACCGAGACCGTGCGGTCGTACCGGAAGCACGGGATGCTGCCGAAGCCCGACGTCGTCGAGCACGGCAAGCCCTACTGGTACCCGGACACGGTGCGCGCCTGGGTCGCCCAGCGGCCCAGCAGCCGCGGGAGCCGCGGGCGGCGCGGCCGGCGCGGCCGGCGCGGCCGGCGCGGAACTG
>NZ_BAAAPF010000070.1:0-24008 GCF_039531005.1 Streptomyces synnematoformans | reverse complement strand
GGTCAACGGCGCCGCCCGGCTGATCATCGCGCGCCGCAAGGAGTACTCGGGGGCCGACGCATGAGCGACGCACGCGCGGCTGCCCGGCCGCACCCGACGACGCTGACCGCACCTCCCGCCGCGCGGGCGGAGAAGCGAATGATCGGAGGGGAAGCATGAGCGCGACGCAGATCGTGGCAGACAAGCCCGGGCCGGTCGACCGGCTCGGCATCCAGCAGCCGCGGCTGCCCCGCTGGGCGCCGCTGGCCATCGCGGGCGGCGCCGCCGCCGTGGGCGTGCTGACCGGTGTGCTCGCCGACCTCGGCAGCCGCATCCAGTGGGGGCTGATCGCGGCGATCCTCTTCGTCGTCGGCCAGTACGTCATCGCCACGGTGGTCGAGGGCGGCCGGCAGGCGAGGGACCGGCTGGCGACCTCCCTGGTGTGGGTGGCGTTCCTGCTGGCCGTCATTCCGCTGGCGTCGCTGGTCTGGGAGACCGTCAGCAAGGGCTCCAAGGTCGCCGACGGCTACTTCCTCACCCACTCGATGAGCGGCGTGGTCAACATCGCGCCCGGCGGCGGCGTCTACCACGCGCTGATGGGCACCATCCTGCAGGTGCTGATCGCCACGCTGATCGCCACCCCGATCGGGCTGCTGACCGCCGTGTACCTGGTGGAGTACGGCCGCGGGGCGCTGGCGAAGGCGGTGACGTTCTTCGTCGACGTCATGACGGGCATCCCGTCGATCGTCGCCGGCCTGTTCGTCCTCAGCCTGTGGATCATGATCCTGGACTTCGGCTACTCCGGCTTCGCCGGCTCGCTGGCGCTGGCGATCCTGATGATGCCCGTGGTCGTGCGCTCCACCGAGGAGATGCTGAAGCTCGTCCCGAACGAGCTGCGGGAGGCGTCGTACGCGCTGGGCGTACCGAAGTGGAAGACGATCCTCAAGGTCGTCCTGCCCACCTCCATCGGCGGCATCACCACCGGCGTCATGCTCGCCGTGGCCCGCATCACCGGCGAGACGGCCCCCGTGCTGCTGCTCGTCTTCGGCAGCCCGGCGATCAACAGCAACCCCTTCGAGGGCGGTCAGGCGTCCCTGCCGCTGTACATCTACCAGCAGTGGGGCGCGGGCACCGAGGCGTCGTTCGACCGCGCCTGGGCCGCCGCCCTGGTCCTCATCGTCTTCGTGATGGTCCTCAACCTGCTGGCCCGCGGCATAGCCCGCTGGAAGTCCCCGAACACCGGCCACTGACGGCCACAGGAGAAGTGATCTGACATGGCCAAGCGCATCGACATCAGCGGCCTCACCGCCTACTACCGGGACTTCAAGGCGATCGACGACATCTCCATGCACGTCGAGCCGAAGTCCGTGACCGCCTTCATCGGCCCGTCCGGCTGCGGCAAGTCCACCTTCCTGCGCACCATCAACCGCATGCACGAGGTCATCCCGGGCGCGCGGGTGGAGGGGAAGGTGATGCTGGACGACGAGGACCTGTACGCGCCCGGAGTCGACCCCGTCTCCGTACGGCGGGTGGTGGGCATGGTCTTCCAGCGGCCCAACCCGTTCCCGACGATGAGCGTGTACGAGAACGTGGCCGCCGGCCTCAAGCTCAACGGCCGCTACAAGAAGTCCGAGCTGGACGACGTGGTGGAGAAGTCCCTGCGCGGCGCGAACCTCTGGAACGAGGTCAAGGACCGGCTCAACCGCCCCGGCTCCGGCCTGTCCGGCGGCCAGCAGCAGCGCCTGTGCATCGCCCGCGCCATCGCCGTCGAACCCCAGGTGCTCCTCATGGACGAGCCCTGCTCGGCCCTCGACCCCATCTCCACCCTCGCCATCGAGGACCTGATCGGGGACCTGAAGACCCGCTTCACCATCGTCATCGTGACGCACAACATGCAGCAGGCGGCGCGGGTCTCGGACCGGACCGCGTTCTTCAACCTCGCCGCCGTCGGCGAACCGGGCAAGCTCATCGAGATCGACGAAACCGACA
Source organism: Streptomyces synnematoformans (assembly GCF_039531005.1). Lineage (NCBI taxonomy): Bacteria > Bacillati > Actinomycetota > Actinomycetes > Kitasatosporales > Streptomycetaceae > Streptomyces > Streptomyces synnematoformans. The sequence goes on along the minus strand of NZ_BAAAPF010000070.1, from coordinate 22,040 downwards.
AGATCTTCTCCAACCCGTCGGTGCAGGCGACCGAGGACTACGTCTCCGGCCGCTTCGGCTGACCCCCGCAGCTCCGGCCGGTGTTCCGGGGGGACACCGGCCGGGTAAGCCGTCTTGCGGTGCTGCCTGGCGGTGCCGCCGCAAGACACCGGGCCCGCCCCGCACCCGGGGCGGGCCCGCCCTCACCCCTCCGCAGCGCGGGGGCCCTACTCCTCCGCCAGCGCCGCCTCGGCGGGGCGCCGGCGGAGGGCCGCCCAGCCGGGCACCAGGGTGGCGGTCAGGGCGAGGGCCACGGCACCGGCGACCGTCACGCCGTAGATGGACAGCGGGCCGGAGGGGAGCAGGCTGTCCGCCGCGGCGTGGCTGAACGGCACCAGCGCGGTGGCCGCGGCCGCCGTGCCGAGGCCCACGCCGATCCCGGCGACGATGAGCGCCTCGATCGTCAGCATCCGCAGCACCTGCCGGCGGGTGGCGCCGGCGAGCCGCTGCAGCCCGAACTCACGGCGGCGCCCGGTGACGGAGAGCACCAGGTTGTTGACCACCGAGAGCGCCGTGTACGCCACGATCATGCCGAGGATCAGGTAGTTGGCCCACGCCTGGGTCTCGGTGTCCTCGACGTTGGCCTCGATCAGCTCGTCGCGGTCCGTGACGCGGGTGCCGGGGTGGTCCGCGAGGGTCTTCTCCAGGCTCGCCGTCAGCTCCGCGGCGCCGACGCCGTCCTCGGCCGTCACCAGGATCTGCTGCGGCAGCCCGCCGTCGGTGTGCCCGGCGAGGAGGTCCGCGGGCAGGAACACGGTGTCGTAGCCGTCGCGGCCCGCGAAGAGCACCGCGACCCGCAGCGGGACCTCCGCGCCGTCGCCGAAGCGCACCTGCACGGTGTCGCCGACGCCGCGGCCGCCGGCCGCGCCCGCGGGGAGGGCGACCGTCCGGCCGGTGAGGTCGGCGACGTCCCCCGCGACCGGCTCCAGGGCGGTGGTCCGCGCGGCGCCGCGGGCGTCGACGCCCTGCAGCGGCACGCCGTCCTCGTCGCCGATGCCGTCGATCCAGCCGGTTCCGGTGACGTACGCGCCGGCCGCGGCGACCCCGTCCGCGGCGCGGACGTCGGCGGCGAGCGCCGGGTCGACGGTGCCGGCGGGGGAGTCGACGACGGCGTCGGCGCGGAGGGTCTCGGCGTATGCCTCGCGGGCGGCGTCGGTCTGCGTGGTCTGCAGGTACAGGTTGCCGGTGGCCATGGCGACGGCCAGCATCACGGGCGTGACGACGCCGGCCATCCGCACGGCGCGGGCCCGGGCGGTGGCGACGGCCAGCTCGCCGCTCGCGCCGGTGACCAGCCGGACCGGGCCGGAGATCAGCACGGTGCACAGCTTCGTCAGCCCGGGGGCGAGGAGCGCGAGGCCGACGGCCGTGCACAGCACGGTGGGGCCCGCGGTGCTGGCCGCGATCGGGCCGTCGAAGAGTACCCAGGTGAGGATCGCCAGGGCGGCGGCCCCGCCGAGGAAGAGAAGGGCCAGCACGATGCGCAGCGGGTGCGCCCAGCGGGTCCCGAGCGCCGCCTCCGCCATCGCCTCGACGGGTTTGATCTTCACCCCGCGCCGGCCGCCGACGTAGCCGCCGAACAGCGCGGTCAGCAGCAGCGCGCCGCCCGCCGCGACGGCGGGTAGCCAGCCCTGCTCGTACGCGACCGCCCCGGAGACCATGCCGCTGCCGGTGAACTCCTCGAAGAGCCGCTCCCCCGCCGGCGGCCCGGCGAACCAGCCCGCCGCGGCGGCGGGCAGCGCCACCAGCAGCGTCTCGGCGAGCAGCAGCCGGCGCAGCTGGCGCGGGGTGGCGCCGGCGGTGCGCAGCAGGGCGAACTCGCGGCGGCGGCGCTCGACGGACAGCCCGACGGTGCCGGAGACGACGAAGACCGCGACGGCGGTGGCCATGCCGCCGAAGGCGCCGGCCACCGCGATCAGGTCCTCCCTGCGGGTGAGCACGTCGGGGTACTCGACGGCGCCGCGGTCGTCGCCGGAGACCACCTTCGCCGGGATCCGCCCGGCGGCGGTGTGCGCGGCGACGGCGTCGCCGAGGCGGTCCTTCAGCGCGCCGCGGTCGGTGCCCGGCGCCGCGGTGACGGCGATGTCGGCGACGGCCGGGGAGAGTGCACGGGCGCGCTCGTCGGTGAAGAACACGGCGCCGCGGCCGACGGCGTGCCCGGTGCGGACCACGCCGGTCAGCCGGTACGCCGCGGCGCCGCCCCGGGCGGCGATGCGCACCTCGTCGCCGGGGCGGACGCCGTACGCCCCGGCGGTGGCCTCGTCGAGGACCACGTCGCGCGGGCCCCGCGGCGCCCGGCCGGCGGTCAGCTCGTACGGGGTGACGGCGGCGGAGGACCAGCCGTGGCCCTGCACCTCGGGGGCGTCGCCGTCGCCGAGGACGGCGGCGTCGAAGACCCGCTCGGGGACGGCCCGCTCGACGCCGGGCACGTTCCGTACCGCCGCGGTAAGGGAGCCGTCCAGCGGGGGGCGCTCGTCGAGGACGACCGTCTCGTCGCCGCGGGGCAGCTCCCGGTCGGCGGCGACCACGAGGTCGGCGCCCGCGAGCCGCTGCGCCGGCGCGTTGTTGCGCACGCCGGTCTCCAGCAGGCCGCCGCACGTCATGACGATGACGGTGCCCAGGAAGAGCGCCAGGAAGGTCGCCGACAGCGAGGCTGTTCTGTACCGGAGCGTACGGATGGCCATGGCCCACATGGGACGGTTCCCCTCTGCGATGTCGGATGACATCAACGTAGGAATTTCCGTCCGCGGGCCCCATGGGATGCCCACCCGACTCCGGGGTGGTGCCAGGTACACCCCGGGCCGGGGGCCCGCCGTGCGCTACTTGGGCTGCGGCTTGCGCAGCGCGATGTGCAGCTCGCGCAGCCGCGCCTCGTCGACCTCGCTCGGCGCGCCCATGAGCAGGTCCTGGGCGTTGCCGTTGAGGGGGAAGGCGATCGTCTCGCGGAGGTTCGGCTCGTCGGCCAGCAGCATCACGATGCGGTCGATGCCGGGCGCGATCCCGCCGTGCGGCGGGGCGCCGAAGCGGAGGGCGCGCAGCATGCCGCCGAACTCCCGCTCCACCTCGTCCCTGCCGTATCCGGCGATGCCGAAGGCCTTGAACATGACCTCCGGCTCGTGGTTCCGGATCGCGCCGGAGGACAGCTCGACGCCGTTGCAGACGATGTCGTACTGGTACGCCAGCACGTCCAGCGGGTCCTTGTTCTCCAGCGCCTCGACGCCGCCCTGCGGCATCGAGAACGGGTTGTGGGAGAACTCGATCCCGCCGGTGTCCTCGTTCTTCTCGAACATCGGGAAGTCGACGATCCAGCAGAACCGGAACACGTCCGCGGCGAACCGCCCGGCGCGCTTCGCGGCCTCGACGCGCACCGCGCCCATGATCCGGGAGACCTCGTCGGTCTGGCCGGCGCCGAAGAACACCGCGTGCCCGGGGGCCAGGCCGAGGCGCTCGGTGAGCACCCGCACGTTCTCCTCGGTGAGGAACTTCGCGATCGGCCCGGTCAGCGCGCCCTCCTCACCGACGCGCACCCACGCCAGGCCCTTGGCGCCCTGCTCGACGGCGTAGTCCCCGAGGGCGTCGAAGAACTTGCGCGGCTGGTCCTGCACGGCGGGCACCGGCAGGGCCCGCACGTGCCGGCCGGCGAACGCCTTGAAGTCGCTGCCCGCGAAGACGTCGGTGACGTCCGTCAGCTCCAGCTCCGCCCGCAGGTCCGGCTTGTCCGAGCCGTACTTCGTCATCGCCTCGCGGTACGGGATCCGCGGGAACGGCGAGGTGACGTGCCGCCCGTTGCCGAACTCCTCGAACAGCTCCGTCATCACCTTCTCGATGACGGCGAAGACGTCCTCCTGCTCGACGAAGCTCATCTCCATGTCGAGCTGGTAGAACTCGCCGGGCGAGCGGTCGGCGCGGGCGTCCTCGTCGCGGAAGCAGGGCGCGATCTGGAAGTAGCGGTCGAAGCCGGCCATCATCAGCAGCTGCTTGAACTGCTGCGGGGCCTGCGGCAGCGCGTAGAACGTGCCGGGGTGCAGCCGGGAGGGGACCAGGAAGTCGCGGGCGCCCTCGGGGGAGGTGGCCGAGAGGATCGGGGTGGTCAGCTCGTTGAAGCCGAGCGCCGTCATCTTCTGCCGGATGGCCGTGACGACCGCGGTGCGCAGCATGATGTTGCGGTGCATGCGCTCGCGGCGCAGGTCCAGGAAGCGGTACTCCAGCCGGCGCTCCTCGCCGACGCCGTCCTCGGCGTTGATCGTGAACGGGATCTGCTCGGCGCCGCCGAGCACCTCCACGTCGGCGACCTCGACCTCGACCTCGCCGGTGGGCAGCTCGGGGTTGACGTTCTCGGCGCCGCGGGAGACGACCGCGCCGTCGACGCGGACGACGGTCTCCTTGGTGAGGTGCGCCAGCGCCTCGTTCGCGGGGGTGCCGGGGCGGGCGACCAGCTGGACGATGCCGTAGTGGTCGCGCAGGTCGATGAAGAGGATGCCGCCCAGGTCGCGCCTGTTGTGCAGCCAGCCGGACAGGCGGACGTCGCCGCCGACGTCGCTCGCGCGCAGCTCGCCGCAGGTGTGGGACCGGTACCGGTGCATCATCCATCCAGTTCGTGCGACTCGTCGTCTCGGCCATGACATGTTCGTCATAGCATTCAGCCCGCCAAGACTACCGTCCCCCGCGTCCCCGGCCGCACGGGGGCAATCACCTTAAAATAGGGCAATGCACACCGAGGAGGTCCTGGCCGCCGTCGGCACCGGGGTGTGGAGCTGGGACGCCGCCTCCGGCACCGTGACGATGGACGCCGAGGCCGCCCGGCTGGTCGGGCTGCCCGCCCGGCGGACGGAGACGTCGGCGGCCGCCGTGCGGGCCCGCTGCCACGGGGTGGACTACGTCGAGCTGGCCGGGGCGATGGACCTGGCCTGCACCGAGGGCACCGTGGCCGAGGCGAAGCTGCGGATCGTGGACGAGCGGGGGACGGTGCTGCGGGTCGTACGCACCAGGATGCGGCCGTTCCGGGACGGGCGGGCGGTGGACGGGGACCACGGGGGGGGGGGGGGGGGGGGGGGGGGGCCGGGGCGCGGCACCGGGGCCGGCGGTGGCGGCGACACCGGCACGGGCAGCCCGGCCGCCGCCCGCGGCGCCCGGCTACGCTCCGGCTCCTCCGGCTCCTCCGGCGCGGACGGCACGCTGATGTCCGGCACCGTGCAGGAGGTCGTCGAGCCCCTCCCCGGCGCCAGCGCCGGCACCTCCCCGCCGTCCCCGCTGACCAGCGACTGGCGGCTGTCGCGCGAGGCGTTCCTGCTCGACGCCGGCCGCGCCCTGGCCGAGTCCCGCGGCACCGACCAGGTGCTGCGCGTCGCCGCCTCCCTGTCCATGCCCGGCTTCTCGCCCGACGGCATGGCCGTCTTCAGCGTCGAGGGCGACCGCATCACCCTCATCGGCCAGCACGGCTACCGCCCCGAGGACCAGAGTTCCTTCGCCGACTTCCCCCTCGACTCCGACTACCCCGGCGCCGTCGCCGTCCGCACCGGCCGCGCCGTCTACATCGCCGGCCGCGAGGAGTACCGCCGCCGCTTCCCGCGCGCATGGCGGATCGCCGGCCGGCTCGGCCGGCGCTCGTGGGCGTACGTGCCGCTGATCGTCTCCGGCCGCGTCATCGGCGTGTGGCTGGCGGCCTTCTCCCACCCCGCGCCGTTCACGCCCGACGAGCGCTCGGTGCTCACCACCGTGGCGCGCATGCTCGCCCAGGCGCTCTCCCGCGCGCACGTGCACGAGTCCGAGCGCGAGCTGTCCGCCGGGCTGCAGCGCAGCCTGATGCCGGAGGAGGTGCCGCCGACGCCGGGCATGACGGTCGCCGCCCGCTACGTGCCGACCGGCGGCGGGCTGGAGATCGGCGGCGACTGGTACGACGTGATCTCCCTGGCGTCCGGCAGGACGGCTTTCGTCATCGGCGACGTCCAGGGCCACGACGTGCGGGCCGCCGGGCTGATGAGCCAGCTGCGCATCGCCATCCGCGCGTACGCCTCCGAAGGCCACCACGCCGACGCCGTACTGACCCGCGCCTCGCACTTCCTCACCCAGCTCAACCTGCGCGAGGGCCTCGACAGCGCCGACCCGCCCGACGACGCCGACCCCCGCTTCGCCACCTGCCTCTACATCCTGGCCGACCCGGCCACCGGCACCCTCGCCATCGCCCGCGCCGGCCACCTCGACCCGGCGATGGGCATCGGCGACGGCACCCTCCTCGTCCGCCCCACCGAGGGCGGCCTGCCCCTCGGCGTCGTCGAGGACCCCGACTACCCCGTCACCCGGCTGGTCATGGAGCCCGGCGAGCTGATGCTGCTGTGCAGCGACGGGCTCATCGAGACCGGCGGCCACGACCTGGAGACCGGCCGGGACCGGCTGCGCCGCGTCTACGCCGGACACGTCGGCGACGACCTAGAGACGCTGGCGGACGCGCTCATCGACGCCGTCAGCGGCCCGCACTCGCACGCCACCCCCGGCCCGCACGCCGAACGCCGCGAGGACGACATCGCCCTCGTCCTCATCCGCCGCGACCTGCCGATGCGCGAACCCGGCGGCCCCGGCACCGGCCGCCACATGCACCTCACCGTCCCCCAGGCGGAGCAGCAGCGCACCGCCGACGCCCGGCACGAGCTGCGCGCCATGCTCTTCGACTGGGCGGCCCCCGCGCAGGTCGACTCCGCCGAGCTGGTGCTCTCCGAGCTGGTCGCCAACGTGCTCCTGCACACCGACAGCGACGCCGACATCAGCGCCGACGTCACCGGCCCCCGCGGCGACCGCACCCTGCGCGTCACCGTCGCCGACGCCGACACGGGCCTGCCGCACCTGCGCCACCCCGGCGAGATGTCCTCCTCCGGCCGCGGGCTGTTCCTGCTCCAGGAGCTGTCCGGCGAGTGGGGCACGCACCCGCGGGGCGCGGGCAAGGAGGTCTGGTGCGAGTTCCACGAACAGGACTGGCCGCACCTGTAGGACGGCAGGGGCGGGACTCGGGGTGCCGGGGGCTCCGGGCGCTCCGGGTCTTCGGGGCTCCCGGAGCTTCGGGGGCTTCGGGGGCTTCGGGGGCTTCGGGGAGTGGGCCTGCGGGCGGGTCAGGCGGGCTCTGCGGGTACAGAGCCGAGGCGGCTGGCCTTGAAGTCCTCGAAGGTCCCGCCCGCCGCGTGGACACTGGCCGTCGAGCCGGACGGCGGGATCCGCGACGGCGCCTGGGCCGCCGAACCCACCGGCGATGTCCTCACCGGCTGGCCACAGGGGATGCGGCTGATCGTCCGCAAGGAACGGCCCCGCCAACCGAGGTCCGACGAAGCTGGGACACCTAAGTCACTGGTATTGAGGCCAAGGCAAGATCATTCGTGTGGGTAGGTCGTCGGTTTGGGCTGGGGTTCATCGGTGGGTGCGGCGGAGCGCCCGGTGGGGGTGTGGTGGCGAGGGTGTGGTGTAGCTGCAGCGCGGCGAGTGTGGCCGACGTGGTCGGTGGTGCGGATGAGGGTGGTGGGTGCTTGTGGGGCGGGCCAGCACAGGAGGAGGTAGTCCTCAAGGGGTTCGTGCTGGACTGCGGCGTGAGGGGTGTCGCGGCCGCGGGCGTGGGCGCGCAGCCGGTACCAGCCGGGTCCGGCGGTGGCGAGTTCGGGCAGGTGCAGGTAGGCGTCATCTTCGGGGGATGGCTCCATGGCATCTACGCCTAGACGTCCCGTGGCGGAGTAGACGCTGGCCTCGATGATGTCCTCCCACGGCCCGTCGTCCGGGTGTGAGGGCGGTCCGGGCAAGGGGAGGCTCTGGACTCGTACGTACCCGGTGTGGATACCGGTGCTGATCATCGCGCCATGCGACATGATCAGGATCAGACCGTTAGAGGAGTCAGCGGTCTCGATGTCGATTGTGTCGGAGTCCAGCACGCCGAACTGGTGATGGCTGACCGCAACGTTGGTCCAGTTGTCGAGCATTGGGCACTACCTTCCGGCACAGTCCAGCTGGCACTCACCCAGACCGGAGGCTTTTCCGGAGACGACCGCATTGCGGGCATCCCCCCAACTGGCTGCGGTGGCGGCGATCTCGAACTGGTGGATCCAGTTGGGTTCGGTCTCCGAGGAGTAGGCATAGTTGACGATGGTGAGGTGGGCCACCCCGGTGACCTGGCGCACGTTGTTGACGATCCGGTACGTGGTGAAGGTGGTCGCGGTGATGTCGCAGGCTTTGGTACGCGTGATCCGAGTGCCTTCAAAGGCGTGGTCCAGGCACCACTGGGGGATGGGCACGATGCGTTCGGCGGATACCCCTCCCTCGCCGTACAGATCTCCGCCCGGCAGAGGGCCGTCGGCCATCTCCAGGAAGGCGCCCCTCTCGCCCTCAGCCGGCACCGGGCAGTCGGCCGCCGAACCCGTGAGGTCCCGAGAATTGTGGGGCAGAGGGGCCGACCGGTCGGTTCCTGGTGTGTCGGATGGGGCCAGACCAGTCCCGGTGGTGCTGGTGGCAGCCGGAGGCGCAGAGGTGGCTTGTGCGGAAGTGGTGACCAAGCCGGGTAGTGCGAGAGCTGTAGCGGCCAGCGGTATGAGTGCGCGGCGTAACTGGCGGCGGTGGCGTATTCGATGCATACCTCTCCTTCAGGTGTGACGGTGGAACAGCGTTCAGCCGCGGGCGTAGAAGTAGAACTGTTCCCAGTCCCCGGTGATGCTGGTGGAGCGCGCGCGCAGCGCGTACTGCAGGGAGCCGGTGTAGTTGTTCTCCATGGCGACGTACAGGCCGTTGAGTTCGGAGCGTATGGCCCAGTGGTCGAGGTCTTCGTTGGAGAAGAGGCTGAAGCGCTCCCAGCTCCCGACGGTGTCGGACCGGGCGCGCAGGATGTTTTGGCTGTCCCCGGTGAAGTTGCGCTCCACCGCGACGTACTGGCCGTTGGCAGTGGACTTCAGCGCGTAGGTCTGGGTGGTCTCGTCCCACTCCAGGCCGAAGACTTCCCAGCCTCCGGCGGCGGCAGACCGGGCACGCAGCACGCCGGTGTGGGGGGCGGTGTAGTTGACCTCGGCGGTTGCGAAGTTGCCGTTGCGGGCCGATTGCACCGCGATAGCCGATGGGTCGTCAGCCGCGGTCGCCAGCGACCCACATGTCAAGGCTGCGGCCTGGGTGCCCTTGATTTCCTGCCATCCTGCGGGGGGTGCCGAGGACGGCCGCGGCGGTACCGCGGCACTGTCCAGCGTAGCGAGCCCCAGCGCACCGCACAGGCTCAGTAGACCGACCCCCGCCGTCGACGGCGTATTGGCTGACCGAAGGGTGGATGTCGCTCCCAATCGGCCACGTTCACTTGAATCTTGGCAGGTACCGCGACGCCACCGAGCATCTGCGGACCGGGCTGGACAGCCTCCCGCCGGAGTTGCGGTACGCGCTATGGACGCGGGAGGCGCGGGAAGCGCTGGCGGTGGCTGAGGGCGGGCTGTAGACGCGCACTCCAGCCTGGACGTGGGGTACATCACATATTCACGAGTCGCGGTGCCCCGTCTCCCGCCGGCACCGCCGGCCTTTGGCAGGAGCCATCGTCAGCTGAGGCCATCCCTGCCGCTGCAGCCACGGTGTCCGGGTGCCCCAGGTAGCCGCGTCAGGCCTTTGCCGTGCAGTCCCGGAACAAGGTAGCACTAGTCTATGTAGACTGCTTCTACATAGAAGGGAGGCCGGGTGAGCGGCTTCATCGGTCGTACGCGGGAACTCGCGCTGCTGGACAAGCGGCTGCGGCGGGTCGCCTCCGCCAGCGAGGCCACCGCCGTGGCCATCCGCGGCCGCCGGCAGGTGGGCAAGTCGCGGCTGGTCCAGGAGTTCTGCGACCGTGCGCGGGTGCCGTATCTGTACTTCGCCGCGACCAAGGGCGCCTCACCGGTCGAGGACATCGCAGCGTTCCTGGGCGAGCTGCGCGACTCCACGCTGGTGCGTGACCCGGAGCTGGTGCCCCGACCGGAGACCGGGAACTGGCCGGACGCCTTCCGGATACTGGCCTCGGCACTCCCGGACGTCCCGGCGATCGTCGTCCTGGACGAGGTGCCGTGGCTGGCCGAGCAGGACGACCTGTTCGACGGCGCGCTGCAGACCGCCTGGGACCGGCTGCTCAGGGAGCGACCGGTGCTGTTGCTGCTCCTGGGCAGCGACCTGCACATGATGGAGCGGCTCACCGCGTACGAGCAGCCGTTCCACGGCCGGGCCGACAACCTCGTCCTCGGGCCGCTCAATCCGGCCGAGACCGGCGCCGCCCTCGGCCTGGACGGCGCCGAGGCCCTCGACGCCCATCTCGTCTCCGGCGGACTTCCCGGCATCCTGCGCGCGTGGCCGCATGGCACTCCGGCGCTGGAGTTCCTGCGCGACGAGTGCGTCGACCCCGCGTCCCCTGTCTTCGGCGTCCCCGAGACCGCGCTGCTGGCCGAGTTCCCCAACCCCGACACCGCCCGGCGCGTGCTGGAGGCGATCGGCGCCGGGGATCGCACCCACGCCACCATCGCCGCCACCGCCGGCAGCCGCGCGGGCACGCTGCCCTCGGGCACGCTCTCGCCGGTGCTGAGCCGGCTGGTGGTGGAGAAGCGGGTGCTGGCCGTCGACCACCCGCTGTCCGCCCGACCAGGCAAGCCCGCCCTGTATCGAGTCGCGGACAGCAATCTGCGCTTGTATCTGGCTATGCTGCGCGCCGCCCACGAACAAGTCCAGCGCGGCCGCCCCGAGGCAGCGTTCGCACTCATCCGGCGCCGCTGGCCGACCTGGCGCGGCCGGGCGATCGAGCCCCTGGTCCGCCAGGCACTCGAACTGGCTGCCTTCTCCGGGGCGCTGCCCTGGACCGGCACGGAGGTCGTCGGCGGCTGGTGGAACCGCCGGTTCAACCCCGAGGTCGACCTCGTCGGTGCCGACCGTGCACCGGTGGCCGCCCGGCTGCTCTTCGCCGGCTCCGTCAAGTGGCTGGACTCCCCCTTCGACCGCCACGACCTCGCTGACCTGCAACGCACCGCCCCTCAGGTGCCCGGCTTCGACCCGTCCCGCTCCGGCTTGGCCGTCGTCTCCCTCTCCGGCACCACCGCGGATCTGGACCTCCACGCCGTGGGCCTCGCCTGGTCCGCCCCCGACCTCATCTCCGCCTGGGTGGAGTAGGCCCTCCAGACCTGCGCCATGAGGAATTCCATCGACGGCATGCGCCGTCGAGCCCTCCGGGCTCAGCCGTACATGCGGCGCATCGCGAAGTCGACCATCTCCTCGACGGCCTTCGCGTCCACGACCATGCGGTGCTCGCCCTCGATGTCGAGCACGAAGCCGTAGCCCGTGGGCAGCAGGTCGATGACCTCGGCGCCGGTGACCGTGAAGTACTTCGACTCCCGGCCCGCGTACCGGCGCAGCTCCTTCAGCGAGCTGAAGAGCGGGATCACCGGCTGCTGGGTGTTGTGCAGGGCGAGGAAGCCGGGGTTGTCGCCGCGGGGGCAGTAGATCTTGGAGGTGGCGAAGATCTGCTGGAAGTCCTCGGAGCCGATGGTGCCGCCGGTGAACGCCTTGACCGCGTCGGCGAGGGACGGCGGGGCGGGCTGGGACGGCTCGGGGTAGAGGGGCTGCTCGGCGTAGCCACCGGGGGCGGGCTGGTCGTACGGCCCGGGGGGCGGCGGGGCGGCGTACTGGTGCCCCTGGGGGTGCCCGGGCGGGGGCCCCTGCGGGGCCCCGTAACCGCCGGACTGGTCGTAGCCGTACATGCCGACAAGCCTAGCGGCGTCGCGGCCGCGCGGGTCGGGTCTGCGCCAGTCGGACGGATGTGACGAAACGAGGGTTGCATTTTATTACTCGCGGGTAGCACCATGGGTGGTCGCTGATCCCTTATGCCTGATACGGAGCCTGCGCATGGGCCACTACAAGTCGAACCTCCGGGACATCGAGTTCAACCTCTTCGAGGTGCTGGGCCGCGGCGACGTCTACGGCACGGGCCCCTTCGAGGACATGGACGTCGAGACCGCGCGGAGCGTGCTCACCGAGATCGCCCGGCTGGCCGAGAACGACCTGGCCGAGTCCTTCACCGACGGCGACCGCAACCCCCCGGTCTTCGACCCGGAGACGCACACCGCCCCCGTCCCGGCGTCCTTCAAGAAGTCGTACGAGACATACATGGACGCCGAGTGGTGGCGCCTGGGCCTGCCGGAGGAGATCGGCGGCACGACGACGCCGTCGTCCCTGATCTGGGCGTACGCCGAGATGGTGCTGGGCGCGAACCCGGCCGTGTGGATGTACGCCACCGGGCCGGCCTTCGCCGGCGTCCTCCACGACGAGGGCACCGAGGAGCAGCGCAGGATCGCCCGGCTCATGGTGGACAGGCGCTGGGGCACCACGATGGTGCTGACCGAGCCGGACGCCGGCTCCGACGTGGGCGCGGGGCGCGCCAAGGCGCTGGAGCAGCCCGACGGCACCTGGCACATCGAAGGCGTGAAGCGCTTCATCACCTCCGGCGAGCACGACCTGACGGAGAACATCGTGCACTTCGTGCTGGCCCGCCCGGAGGGCGCCGGGCCCGGCACGAAGGGGCTGAGCCTGTTCATCGTGCCGAAGTACGACTTCGACCCGGAGACCGGCGAGCCGGGCGAGCGCAACGGCGTCTACGCCACCAACGTCGAGCACAAGATGGGCCTGAAGGTCTCCAACACCTGCGAGCTGACCTTCGGTGACCGGCACCCGGCCAAGGGCTGGCTGCTCGGCGAGAAGCACGACGGCATCCGCCAGATGTTCAAGATCATCGAGCTGGCCCGGATGATGGTCGGCACGAAGGCCATCGCCACCCTGTCCACCGGCTACCTCAACGCGCTGCAGTACGCCAGGGAGCGCGTCCAGGGCCCGGACCTGGCGCAGTTCACCGACAAGACCGCGCCGCGCGTGACCATCACCCACCACCCGGACGTGCGCCGCTCGCTGATGACGCAGAAGGCGTACGCGGAGGGCATGCGCGCGCTCGTCCTCTACACCGCCTCGGTCCAGGACACGATCCAGGTCCGGGAGGCCGCGGGCGAGGACACGACGGCGCAGCACGCGCTGAACGACCTGCTGCTGCCCATCGTCAAGGGCTACGGGTCGGAGAAGTCGTACGAGCTGCTGGCCCAGTCGCTGCAGACCTTCGGCGGCTCCGGCTATCTGCAGGAGTACCCGATCGAGCAGTACATCCGGGACGCGAAGATCGACACGCTCTACGAGGGCACCACCGCCATCCAGGGGCAGGACTACTTCTTCCGGAAGATCGTCCGCAACCAGGGGCAGGCGCTGACCTCGCTGGCCGAGGAGATCAAGAAGTTCCTGGCCGAGGCGGTCGGCGGGGAGCAGCTGGCCGCCGCGCGGGACGAGCTGGCCCGGGCGGCGGTGGACCTGGAGGCGATCGTCGGCGTGATGCTGGCCGACCTCGCGGCCACCGAGAAGGACGTGAAGTCCATCTACAAGGTGGGGCTCAACACCACCCGGCTGCTGCACGCCTCCGGCGACGTCGTGATCGGCTACCTGCTGCTGAGGGGCGCCGCGGTGGCCGCGGAGAAGCTGCCGGCGGCCGCGCCGAAGGACGTGGCGTTCTACCAGGGGAAGATCGCGGCGGCGGTGTTCTTCGCGCAGAACGTGCTGCCCGGGGTCGGGGTGCAGCGGTCGCTGGCGGAGAACACGGACCAGTCGCTGATGGAGCTGGACGAGGCCGCGTTCTGAGGGCGCGTTCGCGGGCCGCGTTCTGAGGGCGCGTTCTCAGGGAGCGTTCTCGGGGCGGCGGCCCGGCGCGGGTGATGGCTCGATTCCGCTCCTCACCCACGTCATAGGCTTTGGTCATGACGACCGCACCCCCGCCCCGCTTCGACCGCGGCCACACCGACGACCTGGCCGGCTACCTCACCGCCTCCCCCACGCCGTATCACGCCGTGGCGGAGGCCGCCCGGCGGCTGGAAAAGGCCGGTTTCACGCGGCTGAACGAGACCGACGCCTGGGACGCGGCGGCCGGCGGGCGCTACGTGCTGCGCGGCGGCGCGCTCATCGCCTGGTACGTGCCCGAGGGCTGCGCCCCCGAGACGCCGTTCCGCATCGTCGGCGCGCACACGGACTCGCCGAACCTGCGGGTCAAGCCGCGCCCGGACACCGGCGCGCACGGGTGGCGGCAGGTCGCGGTGGAGGTGTACGGCGGGACGCTGCTGAACACCTGGCTGGACCGGGACCTGGGGCTGGCGGGCCGGCTGACGCTGCGGCCGGGCGCGGGGCACGGGAACGGGGACGGAGTGAACGCGGGCGCGGGGCACGCGGGCGCGGGGGAGGTGCGGCTGGTCAACGTCGACCGGCCGCTGCTGCGCGTGCCGCAGCTGGCCGTCCACCTCGACCGGGGCGTCACCGCCGAGGGCCTCAAGCTCGACAAGCAGCGCCACATGACCCCGGTCTGGGGCCTCGGCGACGTCCGCGAGGGCGACCTCGTCGACTTCCTGGCCGGGGAGGCCGGGGTCCCGGCGCGGGACGTCATCGGCTGGGACCTGATGGTGCACAGCGTCGAGCCGCCGGCCTACCTCGGCCGGGACCGCGAACTGCTCGCGGGCCCGCGCATGGACGACCTCCTCTCCGTACACGCCGGCGTCACCGCCCTCACCGCCGCGGCCGGAGGCGCCGCCCCCGGGGCCGCGGGGGCGGCCGGCACCCCGCCCGGCGCGATCCCCGTGCTGGCCGCCTTCGACCACGAGGAGAACGGCAGCCAGTCCGACACCGGCGCGGAGGGCCCCCTGCTCGGCAACGTCCTGCGCCGCACCGTCGCCGCCCGCGGCGGCTCGTACGACGACACCGCGCGCGCCCTGGCCGGCTCCGTCTGCCTCTCCTCCGACACCGGCCACGCCGTGCACCCGAACTACGCCGAGCGCCACGAGCCGGGCCACCACCCGATGCCGAACGGGGGCCCGATCCTCAAGGTCAACGTCAACCAGCGCTACGCGACCGACGGCACCGGCCGCGCCGTCTTCGCCACCGCCTGCGAGCGGGCCGGGGTGCCGTGGCAGACGTTCGTCTCCAACAACGCGATGCCCTGCGGCACGACCATCGGCCCCATCACGGCCGCCCGCCACGGGATCACGACGGTGGACATCGGGGTGGCGATCCTCTCCATGCACTCGGCGCGGGAGCTGTGCGGCGCGGACGACCCGCACCTGCTGGCGAGCGCCCTGGCGGCGTTCCTGACGCAGTGAACCCGGCGGGGCTCACTCCGAGGCCCGCCGGGTCGACGACGTTGGTCCGGTATCCGGCGGACTAGCTAGGAGCCGGGTTCCTCGGGCAGGCGGTCGGCGATGGCCTGGAGGCCGGCGGTGAGGGCGGCGAAGCCGGTGCGCATCTCCGCGAAGCCTTCGCGCATCTCCGTCCGCAGCTCCTGGATCTCCTCGCCCTGTTCCAGCTGAGTCTCACGGAGTGCCTGAAGAGACTTCCGGTGCGCTCGCATTTCGAGCTTCAGATCCGCCACGTCCCGATCGTTTATGGCGACCATCGCGTGCGTCTGCGACATGCGGTCGTGGACGGCGTCCATGCGGGCCTCCAAGGCCTCCACACGGCTACGAAGCCCGTCGGTCTCACTCATACGGCCTAGCCTAGCTGACCTGCACCGATGCAGGGTCGTTTCTTTTGCTTACCCCTCGTCCAGCCCCGCCAGGATCAGCGGCAGCCGCCGCGCCCCCGACTCCGTAACCCGGACCGGCACCCCCCAGTCCTGCTGGTGCACGTGGCACGCCGGGTACTCCACCGACGGGTCGTCGTCGCAGCTCGCCGCCATCGCCGAGACGTGCAGCACGCCCTCCGCCGGCCCGTCCGCCGACAGCACCACCGCGCGGGCGAGGTCCGTGCCGGCGCCCTCGCCCGACTCCAGCAGCTCCGGCGGGGTGGCGCTCACCAGCAGGCGGGTGGCCGGGCCGTAGCGGGTGTCGAGCTTCTGGCCGCGGGGGGCGTGGAAGACGACGTCCAGCGACAGCCGGCCCGGCGCCACGTCCGTCGCCGCGCGCCGCGTGCGGTGCGCGACCGGCGTGACGCGAACCGCCTCCTCCGGCAGCCGCAGCCGGGTCAGCCGGTGGCGGGCGGACTCCACGACCACGATCTCGTCGCCGTCCACCACCGCGTCGGACGGCTCCCGCAGGTCCGTCGCCAGGGTGGTCACGGCGCCGGTGGCCGGGTCGTAGCGGCGCAGGGCGTGGTTGTACGTGTCGGAGACCGCCACCGAGCCGTCCGGCAGGGCCGTGACGCCCAGCGGGTGCTGCAGCAGCGCCTCGGCGGCCGGGCCGTCCCGGTGGCCGAAGTCGAAGAGCCCGGTGCCGACCGCCGTGTGCACCCGCGCCGGCCGCCCCTCCGCGCCGCCCGGCTCCAGCCAGCGCAGCGCCGACGTCTCCGCGTCCGCGATCCACAGCCGGTCCGCCGTCGCCGCCAGCCCCGACGGCTGCGCGAACCACGCCTGTGCCGCCGGCCCGTCGAGCAGCCCCTCGTTCGTTGTGCCGGCCGCCGCCTCGACGGTGCCGGTCGCCGGGTCGTACGTCCACAGCTGGTGCACGCCCGCCATCGCGATCCACAGCCGCCCGTCGAACCACGCCACGTCCCACGGCGACGACAGGTCGACCTCCCGCCCCCGCCCCGACACCGGCGCGCCCTGCCACCACTGCCGCCCGGTCCCCGCCAGCGTCGTCACCGACCCGGTGGCGAGGTCGAAGGACCGGATCGCGTGGTTCACGGTGTCCGCCACGGCCACCAGCCCCGACGGCAGCAGCGCCAGCCCCTGCGGCTCGTTGAACCGCGGCGCGGAGTCGCCGGGGATCCCCCCGTCCGCGAACCCCTTCTCGCCGCTGCCGATCCGCCGCACCACCGTCTCGCCGTCCGGCGCCAGCTCCACCAGCCGGTGCCGCGTCGTGTCCGAGACGAGCAGGTTGCCGGACGGCAGCCGCAGCGCCTTCCCGGGGAACCGCAGATGCGTCGCCACCGGCTCGGGCGCGCGGTACGGGCCGTCACCGCGCCGCAGCGTGCCCTTCGCCGCGTGCTCCGCCTCCAGCTCCGCGACCAGCCGCTCGATGGCGTGTACGTGCCCCTCCCCCGCGTGCTGCGCGACGACGTACCCCTCGGGGTCGACCACCACCAGCGTCGGCCACGCCCGCACGGCGTACTGCTTCCACGTCGCCAGCTCCGGGTCGTCCAGCACGGGGTGGTGCACGCCGTAGCGCTCGACGGCGTCCACGACGGCCCCGTGCTCGGCCTCGTGCACGAACTTCGGCGAGTGCACGCCGACGACCACCACCGTGTCCCGGTGCTTCTCCTCCAGCTCGCGCAGCTCGTCCAGGACGTGCAGGCAGTTGACGCAGCAGAAGGTCCAGAAGTCGAGCACCACGATGCGGCCGCGCAGCGCGGCGAGGCTCAGCTGCGCCCCGCCAGTGTTCAGCCAGCCGCCCCCGCCGACCAGCTCGGGGGCCCGGATCCGGGTACGTTTCGCCATGAGCAGAGCCAACCACACCGCGGACGCGCCCATTCCCCCGGCGCCGCGGCCGCCGCCCGCGCGCTACGGCCGTCCCAGTACCCGGTCCCGCAGGGCCGGGAACTCCTCCCGGGTCTTCGCCACCCGCGTCGGGTCCAGCTCCGCCCGCACGACCGCCTCGTCCTCGCCCGCCTCCGCGAGGATCTCGCCCCACGGGTCCACGGCCATGCTGTGCCCCGCCTGCGCCACCCCACCGTTGGTGCCCGCCGTGCCGCAGGCCAGGACGTACGCCTGGTTCTCCACCGCCCGCGCCTGCGCCAGCAGCCGCCAGTGGGCGCGGCGCTTCGCGGGCCAGCCGGCCGGGACGGCGAAGGTCTGGGCGCCGCTGTCGGTCAGGGCCCGGAACAGTTCGGGGAAGCGGAGGTCGTAGCAGGTGGCGAGGCCCACGACGGTGTCGGCGAGGGTGGCGGTGACGACCTCGTCGCCGGCGCCCATGAGGACCGCCTCGCCGCGGTCGAAGCCGAAGCGGTGGATCTTGCGGTACGTACGGACCAGCTCGCCGCCCGGCGTGTAGAGGAGGGAGGTGTTGAACAGCGTGCCCGCGGCGTCGCGCTCCACGATCGACCCGGCGTGCAGCCACACGCCCGCGTCCCGGGCCGCCGCCGCCATCGCCGCCGCCGTCGGCCCGTCGAGGGTCTCCGCCGCGGCGGCGAAGTCGTCGAAGGCGAACGCGCCCACGTGCCACAGCTCCGGCAGCACCACCAGCCCGGAGCCCGCCTCCCCGCGGACGAGCGCCGCCGCTCTGGCCCGTCGGCCCGCCACGGTTTCCTCCGGGTCCACCCGGAGCTGGATCAACGAAGCGCGCACTTTACCACCGCTCCCGAGCCGAAGTCGTCTGCGCCACCGCACAATCGTCACCCGAAAGCACTGCCGGGGCACCCGTGCGCAGCGTAACTTAGGGCCTGCCGTGCATCTCGCGAACGATCCCGTGAGGGGTAGTGTGACCGTCCACTCCAGCCTCCAGCCCGCCGTCGACGCCTGGGTCCACTCGGCCGAGGCCATATCCGAAATCGTGGCACCGCTCTCCGAGGGAGAGTGGAGCGGCCGCAGCGGACTCCCGGGATGGTCCGTGCGGGACGTCGTCTCCCACATCATCGGTGCCGAGTGCGAGGCGCTCGGCGATCCGCGGCCGATCCACAACCTGCCCGCCGACCTCGTGCACATCACGGGTGAGAAGGCGCGCTACGTCGAGGTGCAGGTCGACGTCCGCCGGCACCACACCGCGCCGGAGATGACCGCCGACCTGGAGTACACGCTGATCCGCCGGCAGCGCCAGCTCCGCGACGAGAAGCGCGCGCCGGACGCGACCGTGCGCGGGCCGTTCGGCCAGGAGGTGACGCTCGCGGAGTCCCTGCGCTACCGGGCGTTCGACGTCTGGGTGCACGAGCAGGACATCCGCCGCGCGCTCGGCAAGCCGGGGAACATCGACTCCCCCGGCGCCCTCGTCGCCCGCGACGAGCTGCTGGCGCGGCTGCCGGACGTGGTGGCCGGGGAGGCGGGCGCCAGGGCGGGGTCGGTCGTGGTCGTGGACGTGACGGGCCCGGTCGAGTTCATGCGTACGGTACGGGTCGACGACGAGGGCCGCGGGTCCATCGACGGCAGCGTCTCGCTCGGCCCGACGGTGACGCTGACGACGGACTGGGAGACGTACCTGCGGCTGGCGACGGGCCGGACGCGGGCCGCCGCCGCGGCGGACCGGGTGAAGACGGAGGGCGATCCGAAGCTGGCGGAGGCGGTGCTGCGGCACTTCG
Source organism: Streptomyces synnematoformans (assembly GCF_039531005.1). Taxonomy (NCBI): domain Bacteria; kingdom Bacillati; phylum Actinomycetota; class Actinomycetes; order Kitasatosporales; family Streptomycetaceae; genus Streptomyces; species Streptomyces synnematoformans. The sequence goes on along the minus strand of NZ_BAAAPF010000070.1, from coordinate 2,762 downwards.
CGGTGACGGACTGACCCGCGGAGGCCGGCACCCCCGGCGGACAGGGCGCGGCTCTCTCTCCCCCCCGCAGGGGCACGGCTCTCCGCCGCACGGGCGCGGCCTCACCCGTAAGGGCGCAGCCCTCATCCGACCGGCACAGCCCGGCGGGCGCCCCGCGCCCGCGCGCCCCAGGCTGATCGTGTGAGCATCAGTCAGGAACAGCTAGTCCGTTGCAGCGTCGCCGTCGACATCGGGGCCTCCCGCACCCGCGTCTACCTCAAGGGCGTCGGCCTCGTCGTGGACGAGCCGAGCGCCGTCGCCCTCAACGCCCGCACCGGCGCCCTGGTGGCCGTCGGCGGCCAGGCCGAGGCGATGACCGGCCGCACCCCGGCGCACATCCGGGTCGCCCGGCCCGTGGGGCCGAACGGCATCACCGACATCGAGATGGCCCAGCGCATGCTGCGCCACCTCATCCACGCCCGGGTCCGCAGGTCCTGGCGCTTCCACCCGGCGCTGCGCGCCGCGGCGTGCACCCCGCACGACGCCGAGCCGCTCACCCAGCGGGCGATGATCGACACGCTGGCGGGGCTGGGCGCGCGGCGGGTCATGCTCGTCGACACCCTCATCGCCACCGCGGTGGGCGCCGGGCTGCCGGTGCCGGCGGCGGAGGGCACGTTGATCGTGGTGTGCGGTACAGCGATGACGCAGATCGCCGTGCTGTCGCTGGGCAACGTGGTCGCCGCCGAGAAGGTGCCGGTGGGCGGGGAGGCGGTGGACCGGGCGCTGGTGGAGCACCTGCGCATCAACCACGAGGTGATGCTGCGCAGTCACACCGTCGGCCGGGTGCACCGCGAGCTGGCGCTCGCCGGCGCGCAGGGCGCGGCGCTGCTGGAGGTGCAGGGCCGCGACGTGGTCTCGGGGCGCCCGCGCTCGGTGCAGGTCGACCCGGCGGCCGTGGAGCAGGCGGCGGGGGCGCCGATGCTGACGGTGCTGGACGGGATCCGCTCGGTGCTGCGGCGCTGCCCGCCGGACCTGGTGGCGGACATCGGGGAGCGGGGGATCGTGCTGGCGGGCGAGAACGCGACGATGCCGGGCCTGGAGACGATGCTGCGTACGTCGGTGGGCCTGCCGGTGCACATCGCGGAGCGCCCGGACGTGGCGGCGGTGGTGGGCCTCGGCTCCATGATCGAGAAGGGCCCGCCCCTGGAGACCCTCCCCGACGTCACGTCGGGCGCGTCGGGCCTGCCCGAGCCGGCGCCGGCGTCGGCGCAGGCGCCGCCGCCGCAGAACGGCCAGGCGGCGGAGGTGGCGGCCGACTAGGAGCCGGCCAGGGGGCGACCAGGAGCCGACCAGGGGCCGGCCAGCGGCTGGTCTGCGGTCCCGGCGGACGCCCGGGCTACGCGGGCACGTGGACGGCCGACACCCGGCTCGCCACCAGGCGTTCGCGTTCGCGCCGGTGTGCACGCGCGCGCAGGCGCAGGATCTGGGAGACGCCCAGGGCCTGGAGGACGAAGACGCTCGCGAACGCGACGCCGTAGCTGCCGCCCGTGGCGTCCAGCAGCAGCCCCACCGCCAGCAGCGTGGTGACGGACGCGGTGAAGCCGCCCATGTTGACGATGCCGGACGCCGTGCCCAGCCGCTCCGGCGGGTTGGCGGGGCGGGCGAAGTCGAAGCCGATCATCGACGCCGGCCCGCACGCCCCCAGCACGCAGCACAGCACCACCAGCAGCCACCCCGGCGCGTGCTCCCCCGGCCAGGTCAGCACCGTGCCCCACACCGTCGCCGTCGCCGCGACCGTGCCCAGCGCCAGCGGCAGCCGGGCCGCGTGGTGCCGGGCGATGAGCTGGCCGTAGACGAGGCCGACCGCCATGTTGGCCAGCACCAGCAGGGTCAGCAGCTCGCCGGCCTCCGCGCGGCTCATCCCCTGGGCCTCGACGAGGAACGGCAGTCCCCACAGCAGCAGGAAGAACATCGCCGGGAACTGGGTGGTGAAGTGCACCCAGAAGCCCAGCCGCGTGCCCGGCTCGCGCCAGGCGCCGGTTATCTGCCGGCGGATGCCGCCGCCGTGGCGGTCCTCCGCGGGCGGCGGGACGTAGTCGCGGGGCTGGTCCCGCAGGAAGAGGAGGACGAGGACGAGCATCAGCACGCCGGCCACCGCGCTGCCCGCGAAGGTCGGGGTCCAGCCGAACTCCTGCAGCAGGCGGGAGAGCACGAGCGTCGAGACCAGGTTGCCCGCCATGCCGACGAGCCCCGCGAGCTGCGCTATCAGCGGCCCGCGGCGGGCGGGGAACCAGCGGGCGCCGAGCCGCAGGATGCTGATGAACGTCATCGCGTCGCCGCAGCCGAGCAGCGCGCGGGAGGCGAGCGCCGTGCCGTACGTGCCGGAGAGCGCGAAGCCGAACTGGCCTGCCGTGTACAGCACGATGCCCATCGCCAGCACCCTGCGGGTGCCGAGCCGGTCGACGAGCAGGCCGACGGGGATCTGCATCCCGGCGTAGACGAGGAGCTGGAGGATGGAGAAGCCCGAGAGCGCGGAGGCGCCGACGTCGAAGCGCTCGGCGGCGTCGATGCCGGCGACGCCGAGGCTCGTACGGTACGTGACGGCGACGAAGTAGACGGCGACGCCGAGGCTCCAGACGGCGGCGGCCGTCAGGCCGCCGGGCGGGTCACCGGGCAGCCGGCGGGCCCCGGCCGCACCCTCCGCGACGCCGCCACCGCCGCGGCCGCCGCTGCCACCGCGTCCCGGGCGGTCCGCGCCCGGGCCGCCCGCGCTGACAGCGGTC
>NZ_BAAAPF010000069.1:0-24611 GCF_039531005.1 Streptomyces synnematoformans | reverse complement strand
CCCGAGCCGGGCGCCGCCCGGCCCGCCCCCGAGGACCCGGCGCGCAACGGTCCTCCCTCGGGCGCACGACACGCCCGCCCCGGGCGCCCACGCGCCCCCCGGGCCGCCCGGACGGGCGGGCGCTCGCCGGGCTGCTTTCGTACAGTCGGCCCGGGGGCGGTAGATTGTGACCTGGGCCACGTGGATTGGGCGTAACGCTGTGCGGGAAGGCGCGATGACCTAAGAGGTGGTGGCGCGCTTATCGCGGTTCCGCCTCTACGCCGGTGGTCCATCCCCGCCGCCGGTCGTTCCCATCGTTTCGAGAGGTTGTTCGTGTCGGCCAGCACATCCCGTACGCTCCCGCCGGAGATCGCCGAAGCTGAGTCCGTGATGGCACTCATCGAGCGGGGGAAGGCCGAAGGGCAGATCGCCGGTGATGACGTGCGTCGTGCCTTCGAGGTTGACCAGATTCCGCCCACCCAGTGGAAGAGTGTCCTGCGCAGCCTCAACCAGATCCTCGAAGAGGAGGGCGTGACACTGATGGTCAGTGCCGCAGAGGCGCCCAAGCGCACCCGCAAGAGCGTGCCGGCGAAGACCCCGGCGAAACGGACCGCCACCAAGGCGGTCGCCAAGCAAGCCGTCCCCGCCAAGACCGCGACGAAGAAGCCGACGGCCACGGTCGCGGCGCACGCGGTCCAGGAGGCCCCCATGGACGAACCGGTGCCCGCGGGCCTGGGCGACCCGGCGGACGAGCCGGAGAAGAAGGCCGCCGCCAAGAAGACCACCGCCAAGAAGGCGCCCGCCAAGAAGGCCGCGGCGAAGAAGGCCCCGGCCAAGAAGGCCGCCGCCGCCAAGAAGACCGTGGCGAAGGACGGCGAGGCCGGCCCGGAGGGCCCGGACGACGGCTCCATGGAGAAGGAGGAGCCGCCGCCGCCCGCCGAGGCCGAGGCGGAGGGCTTCGTGCTCTCCGACGAGGACGAGGACGACGCCCCCGCCCAGCAGGTCGCCGCGGCCGGTGCCACCGCCGACCCGGTCAAGGACTATCTGAAGCAGATCGGCAAGGTCCCCCTGCTCAACGCCGAGCAGGAGGTGGAGCTGGCCAAGCGCATCGAGGCCGGCCTCTTCGCCGAGGACAAGCTGGCCGCCGCCGACAAGCTGGCGCCCAAGCTCCGCCGCGAGCTGGAGATCATCGCCGAGGACGGCCGCCGCGCCAAGAACCACCTGCTGGAGGCCAACCTCCGCCTGGTGGTCTCGCTCGCCAAGCGGTACACGGGCCGCGGCATGCTCTTCCTGGACCTCATCCAGGAGGGCAATCTGGGCCTGATCCGCGCCGTGGAGAAGTTCGACTACACCAAGGGCTACAAGTTCTCCACGTACGCCACCTGGTGGATCCGGCAGGCGATCACCCGCGCGATGGCCGACCAGGCGCGCACCATCCGCATCCCGGTGCACATGGTCGAGGTCATCAACAAGCTCGCGCGCGTGCAGCGCCAGATGCTCCAGGACCTGGGCCGCGAGCCCACCCCGGAGGAGCTGGCGAAGGAGCTGGACATGACCCCGGAGAAGGTCATCGAGGTCCAGAAGTACGGCCGCGAGCCCATCTCCCTGCACACTCCGCTGGGCGAGGACGGCGACAGCGAGTTCGGCGACCTCATCGAGGACTCCGAGGCGGTCGTCCCGGCCGACGCGGTCAGCTTCACCCTGCTGCAGGAGCAGCTGCACTCCGTCCTCGACACCCTCTCCGAGCGGGAGGCGGGCGTGGTCTCCATGCGCTTCGGCCTCACCGACGGGCAGCCCAAGACCCTGGACGAGATCGGCAAGGTCTACGGCGTCACGCGCGAGCGCATCCGCCAGATCGAGTCCAAGACCATGTCGAAGCTGCGGCACCCGTCGCGCTCGCAGGTGCTGCGCGACTATCTCGACTGAGGTGCGGCCCGCGCCCTGCTGACCGAGGCTGAGTGGACACGACCACCCGATGTCTCGCGTCGTCAGGGAGACCCATGCGTCCGCGCCTCCGCTCGCTCGTCGCCGCCGCCGTCGCCGTGCTGCTGCCCTCGGCCGTGCTGGGGCAGGCGCCGCCGGCGGCGGCGGACGGCGTGGTCGTCGGCGGGCAACCGGTGCGGATCGACGACAGCCCCTGGACCGTCGCGCTGACCAGCCGGAAGCGTTTCGGCGACGAGCGTTCGGGGCAGTTCTGCGCGGGTGTGCTCGTGTCCCGCGAGGCCGTCCTGACCGCCGCGCACTGCCTCGCCGAGGAGACCCTCGGGGTGCACTGGAGCAAGGTCGGCGACCTGGCGGTCGTGGCCGGCCGCGGGGACCTCACGAGCACCGCCGGTAAGGAGTTCGGCATCGAGCGGGTGTGGGTGAACCCCGACTACGACAGCTGGACCAACGCCGGTGACGTGGCCGTGCTGTACCTGGACCGTCCGGCCGCGACGGGGCGCTCCCTGCGGCTGGCGGCGAAGCCCGACGACCCGGTGTACGAGCCGGGCTCGCCCGCCCGCGTGTACGGCTGGGGCGAGACCCGGGGCGACGCCGGCTACCCCACGACGCTGCACGCCGCGGACATCGAGGTGCTGCCGGACGCCGTGTGCGAGCGGGCGTACCCGGGCAGCTCCGAGGGCCGCTACGCCGCCGAGTCCATGGTCTGCGCGGGGCTGATGCGCGGCGGCCGGGACGCCTGCCAGGGCGACAGCGGCGGCCCGCTGGTCGTCCGGGGACGGCTGGTGGGCCTGGTCTCGTGGGGGCAGGGCTGCGGGGAGAAGGGCCGCCCGGGCGTCTACACGCGCATCTCCGCGGCCGTGGCGACGGTCAGGGATGCCGCCGGATCGGGAGAACCCTCCTGAAGGCCGCTGGCGCGTTCCCACGGGACGCGCGGGTGTGTCTGCGGGGTTGCTGCCCTCGCCGTACGCCCCCGGGCCGCAGTGCCGCCGTGAAGCGGCTCCTGAAGGGGCACCCCCGGAACCGCCCCGGAGCCTGAACCCCGAACCGCCCCGGAAACCGACGAGGCGGCCACCCCCCGCAGGGGTGACCGCCTGTGTCCGGCCCGGGGCCGGACGAGGCTCGTCGGGCTGACGTCGAGGTGTCAGCGTTCTTCGGCGGCTGCCGACGCGGGAGTGGCCTGCAGCCGCTCCGTCTCGTCCTGTATCTCGGCAGCGATCTTCTTGAGCTCCGGCTCGAACTTACGGCCGTGGTGCGCGCAGAAGAGCAGGTCGCCGCCGCTCGTCAGGACAACACGCAGGTAAGCCTGGGCGCCACAGCGGTCGCACCGGTCGGCGGCCGTCAGCGGGCTTGCGGGAGTCAGAACAGTAGTCACGTCGCCTCTTCTCTAGCTCGACGAGCTGTCGTACCAGGGTCAACATCCAACCAGGCCGAAAACGTTCCCGCTCGTGGCTCGGAATCGGGAAAGCCTCCCTCACCAGGGCCGATGTCGCCAGGTGGCGGCGGATGAGCCGTAGTGCTTGTCGTGCTTGTGCCGTATTGAGCGCCTTTGGTCCTTGTTGGCCTCCCCGGCTGGGTTGCCGGTTGTTCATGAGGACGTGCCCGGAGCCTAAATGGTTCATGCGCGTAAGGGAACGTGATAAACGAATCACCCCTCCGAGGGATCGAACATGCGCTCGAAACGGGACTAGTATCGACTCACATGCGGGTGGCTGCGTACCGGCTCTATAGAGCCTCGGTACCCTCTGACCGGCAGATGAGGCCCGCCACCGCCACCCGGGCCCGAATTCAGCGAGGAGCGAACTGAGTGACCGCCGACACGACCGTGCCGTCCGTGCTGGCCGCCGCCGAGCGCGACGGTTCCAATTACACCGCGCGGCACCTGCTCGTCCTGGAGGGCCTTGAGGCCGTCCGCAAGCGGCCCGGCATGTACATCGGCTCCACCGACAGCCGCGGCCTCATGCACTGTCTGTGGGAGATCATCGACAACTCCGTCGACGAGGCCCTGGGCGGACACTGCCGGAACATCCGGGTCCTGCTCGCCGCCGACGGCTCCGTGCAGGTCGACGACGACGGCCGCGGCATCCCCGTCGACATCGAGCCGAAGACCGGCCTGCCCGGCGTCGAGGTCGTGCTGACCAAGCTGCACGCCGGCGGCAAGTTCGGCGGCGGCTCGTACGCGGCCTCCGGCGGTCTCCACGGCGTCGGCGCCTCGGTGGTCAACGCGCTGTCCGCCCGGCTCGACGTCGAGGTCGACCTCTCCAGCAGGACCCATGCGATGAGCTTCCGCCGCGGCGTGCCCGGGCGGTTCTCGGGCAAGAGCCCCGACGACTCCTTCGAGCCGGCGAGCGGCCTGGTCAAGGGCAAGAAGGTCCCCAAGAGCAGGACGGGCACGCGCATCCGCTTCTGGCCGGACCGGCAGATCTTCCTCAAGGACGCCGAGCTGTCCCTCGACGACCTGCACGCGCGCGCCCGGCAGACCGCCTTCCTCGTGCCCGGCCTCACGCTCGTCGTGCGCGACGAGCGCTCCGCCGACAAGGCCGAGCACACCACGGAGACCTTCCGCTACGACGGCGGGATCAGCGAGTTCTGCGAGTTCCTCGCCCCCGACCGGCCCGTCTGCGACGTGCTGCGGCTGTCCGGGCAGGGGACGTTCAAGGAGACCGTCCCGGTGCTCGACGACCGCGGGCACATGACGCCGACCGAGGTCACCCGCGACCTCGGCGTCGACGTCGCGCTGCGCTGGGGCACCGGGTACGACACCACGATCCGCTCCTTCGTCAACATCATCGCCACCCCCAAGGGCGGCACCCACCTCACCGGCTTCGAGCGCTCCCTGACCCGCACCGTCAACGACGCCCTGCGCAGCCTGAAGCTGCTGCGCGTCGCCGAGGACGACGTCGTCAAGGACGACGCGCTGGAGGGCCTGACCGCCGTCGTCACGGTCCGGCTCTCCGAGCCGCAGTTCGAGGGCCAGACCAAGGAGGTGCTGGGCACCTCGGCGGCGTCCCGGATCGTCGCCCAGGTCGTCGCCAAGGAGCTGAAGGCGTTCCTGACGTCCACCAAGCGGGACGCCAAGCAGCAGGCGCGCGCGGTGCTGGAGAAGGCCGTGGCCGCGGCCCGTACCCGGATCGCCGCCCGGCAGCACAAGGAGGCGCAGCGCCGCAAGACCGCGCTGGAGTCCTCCTCCCTGCCCGCCAAGCTCGCCGACTGCCGCAGCGACGACGTGGAGCGCTCCGAGCTGTTCATCGTCGAGGGCGACTCCGCGCTGGGCACGGCCAAGCTCGCCCGCAACTCCGAGTTCCAGGCCCTGCTGCCGATCCGCGGCAAGATCCTCAACGTCCAGAAGGCCTCCGTCGCGGACATGTTGAAGAACGCCGAGTGCAGCGCGATCATCCAGGTGATAGGGGCCGGCTCGGGGCGGACGTTCGACATCGACCAGGCGCGCTACGGCAAGGTGATCTTCCTCGCCGACGCCGACGTCGACGGAGCGCACATCCGCACCCTGCTGCTCACCCTCTTCCAGCGCTACATGCGCCCGATGGTCGAGGAGGGCCGGGTCTTCTCCGCGGTGCCGCCGCTGCACCGCATCGAGCTGATCCAGCCGAAGAAGGGCCAGGACAAGTACATCTACACGTACTCGGACAGCGAGCTGCGCGAGACCCTGCTCGAACTGCAGCGCAAGGGCACGCGCTTCAAGGAGTCCATCCAGCGCTACAAGGGCCTCGGCGAGATGGACGCCGACCAGCTCGCCGAGACCACGATGGACCCGCGGTACCGCACGCTGCGGCGGATCAACATCAGCGACCTGGAGGCCGCCGAGCAGGTGTTCAACCTGCTGATGGGCAACGAGGTCGCCCCCCGCAAGGAGTTCATCACCAACTCGGCGGCCACCCTGGACCGTTCGCGGATCGACACCTGAGGCGGGCGGGCCCCGCCGGGGCCCGCCCCTCTCGGGGCGGGCGCCGGCTCAGCGCCGCCCGGACGCCTTCTCGAACTCGGTCACCCAGTGCCGGGTCCGGTCCAGGTACGCGGTCTCGGCGGCCGCGCCCGTACGCCCGTAGGCGCCGTCGTACGTGAGGTAGACCGGCAGCGGGGGCGCGGCCGCGGCCGGCTCCAGCTGGCTGCCCTCGTGCCACTCGTTGAACGACGTGAGCGTCACCCAGTCCGCCGGCCCGCCCTTCCGCGGGTCCAGCACGTGGCCCCAGCTGCGGTCGTACACCGCGCCGTCCGCGCGGTCCACGGTCGGCGTGGTGTTGCCCGGCACGGCGCGGTCGTCGAGGTAGCCGGGTCCGATGGACGGCGCCCACACGTAGTCGTTCGCGCGGCACCAGGCGGCGACGCCCGCCCAGTCCGGGTCGTTCGCGCCGGCGATGGCGTCGTACGTGTAGATGCCGCCGAAGTGCTCGACGCGGGAGACGTCCGTGGTCTGCGCCAGCACCAGGGCGCTGTCCCGGATCGCCGCGATCGGCGCCCAGTCGGTGGTGTTCAGGCTGTGGAAGACGTAGTACGCGCAGCGCCCGCCCCGGTCCGCCGCCCGGTGGTAGGCCGGGTGGGCGCCGTAGTTCTCCTCCAGGTACGCCACGTCGTCGACGACCGACGCCGCGTCGCGCCCCGCGTAGGGCTCGATGTGCCAGGCGAGCTGCAGGCCCGCGGCCGCCGCCGCGTCCAGCACCCCGGCCGCGCGGCGGTCCTCGTAGCTGCCGCGGCCCCACCAGCTGTACGCCAGCACGCCGATGCCGGCCTGCCGCGCCCACGCCGTGTGCTGGGCGACGGCGCCGTCGTAGTCGCCCGAGTCGTACGCGCCCAGGGCGGGGTAGAAGTCGGCGCCGACGTCGTCGGGCGGCGTGTGCCCGCCCTGCTGCCAGTGCACCCACGAGCCGTGGTGGCCGGGGTTTCCGTACCAGGAGTAGTAGAAGGCGTGCACGTACGGGGACGGTTCGGCGGCGCAGGCCGCGGCGGCGGGCCGCAGGCCGGCGGCCGCGGCGAGTCCGGCGCCCGCGGCGCCGGCGAGGAAGGTTCTTCGGGTGGTCACGGTGGTGCTCCTCTCTCCTGGGGGGGGCAGGTGCCCGGCCCGCGGGGCGGGCCGGGCACCCGGACGAGTGGACCTGTGCCGTGTGCGGGGATGCGGGTGCTGGGGTGCTGGGGTGCTGGGGTGCTGGGCGCGGCAGGCTAGGTGCGCAGCCAGACCGCCGTGTCCTGCGGCAGCCGCCCCTCGTCCAGGGGGCCGCTGCCGATCAGGACGGCACGGTGGGCCGGGAGCGGCGCGGGCTCCGCGGCGAGGTTGACGACGCAGACGAAGTCGTCGGAGCGGGCGAAGGACAGCACGCCGCCGGGGGCGTCGAGCCAGCGCATCGGCCCGTCGCCGAGCGCCGGCTCGCCGCGGCGCAGCCGCAGCGCCTCCCGGTACAGGTGCAGCATCGAGCGCGGGTCGTCCTCCTGGCGTTCGACGGCGTACGTGCCCCAGCCCGGCGGCTGCGGCAGCCACGGCTCGGCCGGGGCGGCCCCGCCGGCCCCGCCGCCCGCGTCCGCCGGGTCGCTGAACCCGTACGCCGGCCCGCCCGGCCGCCACGGCAGCGGCACCCGGCAGCCGTCCCGGCCCGGGTCGCGTCCCTCGGAGCGGAAGTGCATCGGGTCGACGATGCGGTCCCGCGGCACGTCCGCCTCCGGCAGGCCCAGCTCCTCGCCCTGGTACAGGTAGACGGAGCCGGGCAGGGCGAGCGAGAGCAGCGCCGCGGCGCGCGCCCTGCGGGTGCCGCGCTCGGGGTCGGCCGGGGTGCCGAAGCGCTTGGCGGCGAAGTCGAAGCCGGTGCCCGGGTCGGCGTCGTCGCGGCCGTAGCGGGTCACCGTGCGGGTCACGTCGTGGTTGCACAGCACCCAGGTCGCGGGCGCGCCGACCGGGGCGTGGTACGCCAGCGTGGTGTCGATGGACGCGCGCAGCTCGGCGGCGTCCCAGGGGCGGGCGAGGAAGTCGAAGTTGAACGCGGTGTGCAGCTCGTCCGGGCGCAGGTAGCGCGAGAAGCGCTCCGGCTCGGGCACCCACAGCTCGCCGATGAGCACGCCGTCGTACGCGTCGGCGATGGCCCGCCAGGAGCGGTAGATCCCGTGCAGCTCGTCGCGGTCGACGTACGGGCTGGGCGCGCCGCGCGGGTCGTCCTCGTCCCAGTCGGGCAGGTCGGGGTCCTTGGCGAGCAGGGCGGCGGAGTCGATGCGTACGCCCGCCGCACCGCGCTCGAACCAGAAGCGCAGCACGTCCTCGTGCTCGCGGCGCACCGCCGGGTGCGCCCAGTTGAGGTCCGGCTGCCGCTCGGAGAACAGGTGGAGGTACCAGTCGCCGTCGGCGTGCCGGGTCCAGCTCTCGCCGTTGAACTGCGAGGGCCAGTTGTTCGGCGGCAGCTCGCCGTCCGGGCCGCGGCCGGGGCGGAAGTGGAACAGCTCGCGCTCGGGGCTGCCGGGCCCGGCGGCCAGCGCGGCGCGGAACCAGGGGTGGGCGTCGGAGACGTGGTTGGGCACGATGTCGACGATCGTGCGGATACCGAGGGCGCGGGCCTCGGCGATCAGCTTCTCGGCCTCGTCGAGGGTGCCGAACGCCGGGTCGACGGCCCGGTAGTCGGCGACGTCGTAGCCGCCGTCGGCCATCGGTGAGACGTACCACGGGGTGAACCAGACGGCGTCCACGCCCAGCTCGGCGAGGTACGGCAGCCGGGCTCGGACCCCGGCGAGGTCGCCGGTGCCGTCGCCGTCGCCGTCGGCGAAGCTGCGTACGTAGACCTGGTAGATGGCGGCGTCGCGCCACCAGCTGGTATCCGACACTGAATCCCTCACAGGAAATCCCTACTGGATCAGGAAGAGGGCCCTTCCCGTCAGCCCTTGAGGCTGCCGGCGGTCAGGCCGTGCATGATGTTGCGCTGGAAGACGAGGAAGATCACCAACGTGGGTATGGAGGCGATGGCGAGCGCGGCGATGAGCTGGTTCTCGGGCACGCTCGCGGCCAGCGAGTAGATGCCGACGTTGAGTGTCTGCTTCGACGGGTCGGGCAGGGTGAGCATCGGCCAGAGGAAGTCCTTCCACACGGCGACGACCGCGAAGATCGAGACGACGCCGAGGATCGGCCGGGACATCGGCAGCACGATGGACCGCAGGGTGCGCATCGGCGAGGCGCCGTCCATGGCGGCGGCGTCCATCAGCTCCCGGGGGATGGAGTCGAAGAAGCGTTTGAGCAGGAAGATGTTGAAGGCGTTGGTGACCGACGGCAGCCAGATCACCCACGGCGAGTTGATGAGGTTGCGGTCCACCAGCGGCACGTCGAGCACGGTGAGGTACTGCGGTACGACGAGGACCGTCGCCGGGATCATCAGCGTCGCGAGCATCGCGCCGAGGATGACCTTGCCCAGCACGGGGCGGAGCTTGGACAGCGAGTACGCCGCGGCCACGTCGAAGACGAGCTGGAAGGCCAGCGCGCCGAAGGCGTACACGCAGGTGTTGAGGAGCAGCCGGGCGAGGTCCAGCACGTTCCACGCCTCGGAGTAGTTGTCCGGCTGCACCTCGCCCGGTACGAGCGTCGGCGGTGTCTGCGCGAACTCCTGGGTGGTCTTGAGCCCGCTGGTCACCATCCAGTACAGCGGCCCGATGAACACCAGCGTGAAGACCAGCATCACCAGGGCGAACGCGGTCCAGTACAGGACCTTCCCGCGCGGCCTGGCCAGCGCCGCCGGCGAGATCAGCGTCCTTTGCGATTCGGCCATCGGAAGTTCTCCCGGCTCTCAGTCTTCGCTGCCGCGGTCGAGGCGGACGTACACGGCGGAGAAGACGGCCAGCACCAGCATGAGCACGACCCCGAGGGCCGCGGCGCTGCCGTAGTTGTTGAAGGTGAAGGCGTACTGGTAGATGAGCTGGACGACGGTCAGCGTCGAGTTCTCCGGGCCGGCGCCGCCGGTGAGCAGGAACGGCTCCACGAAGACCTGCATGGTGGCGATGATCTGCATCAGCAGCATCAGCGACAGGATCAGCCGGGTCTGCGGGATGGTCACGTGCCAGATCTTGCGGAACAGCCCGGCACCGTCCAGCTCCGCCGCCTCGTACAGCTCGCCCGGGATGCCCTGCAGCGCGGCCAGGTAGATCAGCGTGGCCGCGCCCATGTTCATCCACGTCGCGGCGATGACCACGGACAGCATCGCGGTGTCGCTGGACTGCAGCCAGTCCTGTGCGGGCAGGCCGAAGGCCTCCAGGACGCGGTTGAAGAGCCCGTGGCCCGGGTCGTAGAAGTACTTGAACAGCAGCACGGACGCGACCGGCGGCAGCATCACCGGCAGGTACACCAGGATCCGCAGGTACGCGCGGCCGTGCCGGAACTCGTTCAGCACGATCGCCACCGCGAACGGCACGGCGAAGCCGAGGAGCAGCGCCAGCCCGGTGAAGAGGAAGGTGTTGCGCCACGCGTCCCAGAAGGCGGGGTCGTTGAAGATGTAGCTGATGTTCGACCAGCCCGCCCAGACGGTCTCGCCGTCCTCGTTCTTCTGGAAGGCCAGGATGAACTCCCGGACCATCGGATACCAGGAGAAGAGCGAGAAGCAGAGCACGGCGCCGATGAGGAAGCCGTGGGCGGTCAGGTTGCGGCGCAGCGCGCGGGCGAACTCCCCGCGGCGGGGGCGCCGGTGGCCGGCGGGCCGCCCCGCGGACGGGGCGGCCGGCCGGGACATGGTGGGCGCCGCCATGGCTACTGGTTCGCCAGGACCTGGTTGACCTGGTCCTCCGCGGTGTCGAGCAGCTCGGCCGGGTCGGCGTCCTCGTTGGTGAGCACGCCCGACATCACCGTGTCGAGGACCTTGTAGATCTCCTGGGCCTTGGGCGGCTCGGCGCGGCCGGGGACGGGGTTCTCGCGGAACGGCCGGAAGTTCTCCACCGGCATCGTGGAGTGCTCGGCGCGCAGCTCGTCGTCCTTGCGCTTGCTCTCGCCGGTCCAGAAGTCCGGCTGCGGCAGCCCGACGGGCAGCCCGTCGGCCTTCGTACGCGCCCAGTCGAACTGGCCCGTGCCGGGGGTGAGGAACTTGAAGTTCAGCCAGGCGATGGCGGCCTTGATCTGGTCGGGCGAGCTGCCCTTCTTGACGAGGTAGTCGTTGCCGCCGAAGAGGGTGGCCTGGCCGCCGGGCATGGGGCCCATGCCGTAGTCGGCGTAGTCGCCGCCGAGCTGCTGGACCATGTACGTGATGTCGTCGGGTGCGGCGAGGAACATGCCGAGCTTGCCGGACGCCATCTGCTTCTGCAGGTCGCCCCACTTGAGCAGCTGGGTCTTGCCCATGCTGTCGTCCTCCCAGCGCATCGCGTGGAGGTTCTCGACGTACTCCAGGCCGGTCTCGTCGTTGAACGCGGCCTTCGTGGTGTCGTCGGAGACGATGTCGCCGCCGAGGCCGTACATGGCGGCGGTGAAGTGCCAGCCGCCGTTGTTGCCTGCGCTGTACTCGCCGAAGCCGCTGACGCCGTCGCCGAGGCCGGAGATGGCCTTCGCGGCCGTACGCACCTCGTCCCAGGACGTCGGCGGACTGTCGGGGTCGAGGCCGGCCTGCTCGAAGAGCTTGCGGTTGATCAGCAGGCCCATGGTGTAGTTGCTGGTCGGCAGCCCGTAGAGCTTGCCGTCCTCTCTGAGTACGTCGAGGACCTGCGGGTCGATGTCCTTCAGCGCCGGGACGGTCTCGTCGTTGACGTACGCGCTGATGTCCGCGGCGCCGTCGTTGTCCAGCACCTGCTGCAGATCGGTGAAGTACGTGTAGAAGGCGTCCGGCTGCGACTTGGCCTTGAGCATGGCGGTGAACCGCGGCGGCTCCAGGCAGGGGTCGGTCTGCTTTCCCTCGATCGTGACGTTCGGGTACTTCTTGTTGAACGCCTCGACGTCCTCGTTCCACTCCTTCAGCTCGGCCTTCTCGGCCGCCGGCGGCATGCAGTCGATCGTCAGGGTGACCTCGGTCTCCGGGTCCAGCGGGGCGGCGGCGTCGGCCGGATCGGCCGCCTCGTCCCCGCCCTCGTCGGAGCTGGAGGTGCCGCATGCGGCGACCAGCGCCAGGACGGCGCTGAGTGCGAAGGCGGCGCTGGTACGGCGGAACCCGGTCTGTTTCATCTCGGTGACCCCTCTGGGCATGAGCGGGAAACCACGGCTGCACGCTGCCGTGGCGGGCCACACTCAATCACCGTCGACAGGACTCCGCAATATGTCGCGCAGAAGTTGCAAGAATGAGACTGGAAGGTGAAGATCCTTCACCGTGCGGGGCCGGTGGAGCCGCGCACCACCAACTCCGGCTCGAACAGCAGCTCGTCGGCGGCCACCGGGGCGCCGCCGATCTGCGCCGACAGCAGCTCGACCGCCGCCCGGCCCATCGACTCGATCGGCTGCCGCACCGTGGTCAGCGGCGGCGACGTGCAGTTCATGAACGCCGAGTCGTCGTACCCCACCACCGAGACGTCGTCCGGCACGTCCAGGCCGCGCCGCCGCACCGCCCTGATCACCCCGAGCGCGAGCGGGTCGCTGGCGCACACGAATCCGGTGACGTCGTCGTCGAGCATCCGCGACGCGGCCGCCTGGCCGCTCTCCAGCGAGTACTGCGCGCGCGCCACCCGGGCCGGCGGCAGCTCCAGCCCCGTCTGCCGCGCCAGCTCCTCGGCGGCGGCCAGCTTGCGGGCCGACGGCACGTGGTCCCCGGGGCCCAGCAGCAGGCCGATCCGGCGGTGCCCGAGCGAGGCCAGGTGCCGCCACGCCTGCTCGACGGCGACGGCGTCGTCGCAGGAGACCCGGGGGAAGCCCAGGTCCTCGATGGCCGCGTTGATCAGCACCACCGGGATGCGCCGCTCGGCGAGCCTGCGGTAGTGCTCGTGCGGCGCGGCGGACTGCGCGTACTGGCCGCCGGCGAACACCACCCCGGAGACCTGCTGCTGCAGCAGCAGGTCCACGTACGCGGCCTCGGAGACGCCGTTCTTCGTCTGCGTGCACAGCACCGGGGTCAGGCCCAGCTGGGCCAGCGCGCCGCCGACCACCTCCCCGAGCGCGGGGAAGATCGGGTTCTGCAGCTCGGGCAGCACCAGCCCGACCAGCCGGGCGCGCTCGCCGCGCAGCTGCGTGGGCCGTTCGTAGCCGAGCACGTCGAGGGCCGACAGCACGGCCTGCCGGGTCGCCTCCGACACCCCGGGCTTTCCGTTCAGCACGCGGCTGACGGTGGCCTCGGAGACCCCCACCTTCTTGGCAACCTCAGCAAGTCGTCGAGTCATGACCGCAAGATTAGCGCAAGAAGCGCAAGCTGTTTGCGGTTGGGTCCGGATTCCCTCGTTCCCGGCCGCGCAGGGGGTTCGCGGGGCACCCGGGACACGACCGGAACACCGGGACGGACGGGCTGCGCGGGACGGGGTGTTGAGGAACGGTTAGGCTCACCTTCGTGAGTACGTGCGCGACCGCCTCCGGAGAGCTGGCCGAACCGCTCGCCGGGACCGCGGCCGTCGCCGCGACCTGGCTGCTCGTCGAGCAGACCGGCCCGTGGGGGAGCGAGGCGCTGACCCAGAGCCACCTCGACCCCGAGGTCGGCCGCGTGCTGGAGGAGCGAGCCGAGGGCAGCGGCGTGCGCGTGGCGCTCATCCGCCGGCCGGGCCGGCACGCCGACGTCCGCCGCCCCGCCAGCCGCCGCGTCCTCGCCGCCCACACCGCCCCCGGCGGCACCTGGATCCACGCCACCGACGTCCGCGACCCCGCGCGCCTCACCGACCTCGACTTCGCCGCCCTCGGCCGCGGCGAGCACGCCGGCTTCGACGCCGCACTCGGCGCCGGCCCGTACGACGGCGACCGGGCCCCCGGGCCCGGGGAGACGCGGGAGACCCGCGAGACGCGGGGGACCCGGAAGACCCCGGGAGCGCCGCCGCTCGTCTTCGTCTGCACCAACGGCCGGCGCGACCGCTGCTGCGCGCTCCTCGGCCGCCCCCTCGCCGCCGCCCTGCACGCCGCCGGGGGGGACCGAGACCTGGGAGATCACCCACATCGGCGGCCACCGCTTCTCGCCCACGCTGCTCCTCCTCCCGCACGGCTACGCCTACGGCCGCATGACCCCGCACGGCGTCAAGGAGGTCGTCGCGTCGCTCGCCGCCGGGCTGGTCGTCCCCGAGGGCTGCCGCGGGCGCTCCACCTGGGATCGCCCCGGGCAGGCGGCGGAGCTGGCCGTGCGCCGGGCGGCCGGCGAGCACGGCGCCGACGCCCTCGCGGTCGTACGCACCGAAGGCAGTGGCGGTGGCAGTGGCAGTGGCGGGGACCGGGACGGGGACGGCTGGCGGGTGACCGTCGCGCACCGCGACGGCCGCGGCTGGGACGTGCCCGTCGCGCCCCGCGCCGCCGCAGCGGCGACACCGGCGAGCTGCGGCGCCGTACCGGTGGCGCAGACGCACATGGCCGCGGGGACGCCGCGCGCGCACTGAAGCGGGCGGCGGTGCGGGTCCCGACGTACCCGTCGGAGCGGCGGGTGCGCATGGCGATGTCCCAGCGCAGGTCGAGCGCCGCCGGGTCGCGGCGCAGCCGGGCGTGCCGGGCGTACGCCCAGGTGAGCAGGAAGGTGGTGGCGAACTGGCCGGGGCCGGCGAGCAGCGCGACGTTGACCGGGCCGGCGACCTGGCGGCCCGTCAGCTCGGGGGCGACGGTGGCGGCGACGACGTACGACAGGTACCAGGCGAGGAACGCGAGCGCGGCCGGCACGACGAGGCGCCGGTACCGGCGGCGTACCCGCTGGAGCTCGGGGGCTGCGTGGACCGCGAGGTACACGTCGCCGTCAGCCTCGGAGGGTGGGGCTGCCGGGGCCCCTTCGGGCCCCTGGGGGGTGTTCACCGGGTGCTCTCCTCGCTCGGCGGGGTTGCCGCCCGCCCAGAATGGGCAGAGCGAGGAGATCGCAGACGGGGGATTCCCGGCGCTTCACACCTTCAGGCGATAGCCCTGGCGATTTCTGCTTCCTGGGCGTTCCCTCCCGTACAGATGACCGCGACGCGCCGCCCCGCGAAGGCGTCCGGGTGCGCGTGCAGCGCCGCGTACGCCGCGGCGCCCGCGCCCTCGGCCAGGGTGTGCGCGTCGCGCATCAGGCTGCCCTGGGCGCGGGCGATGTCCCCGTCGTCGACCAGGAGGAAGTCCGCGAGCCCGGCGCGCATCAGCGCCTGCGGCAGGGCGAAGCCGGTGCCGGTGGCCAGCCCCTCGGCGGCGGTGCGGTTGGGCCGCTCCACGAGGCGGCCCGCACGCCACGACTCGTACGCCGCCGGGGAGGCCGCGGACTGCACCGCGACCACCCGGCAGTCCGGGGCGACGGCCGCGGCCACCAGGCACGCGGCGGCGGCGCCGCTGCCGCCGCCGACCGGGACGAGCACCGCGTCCAGGTCCGGCGCCTGCTCGAACAGCTCCAGATACGCGGTGGCCACGCCGGCGACGATCTCCGGCTCGTCCGCGGCGCTCACCAGCCGGGCGCCGCGCTCGGCGGCCAGCCGCCCGGCGTACGGGCGGGCCTCGTCGAACGTCGCGCCGTGCTCGATCAGCTCCGCGCCGAGGGCGGTGACGGCGCGCGCCTTGCCCGGGTTGGGGCGTTCCGGCATCACGATCGTGCACGGCGCCCCGTGCCGGGCGGCGGCGTAGGCGAGGGACTGGGCGTGGTTGCCCGTGGAGTAGCCCACGATGCCGCGGGCGCGCTCCTCGGCCGTCATCGAGGCGAGCAGGGCGAGGCCGCCGCGTACCTTGAACGCGCCCGTCGGCTGGGTGTTCTCGTGCTTGACGAACACGGCCGCGGCCGGCCCGCGGGCCAGCGCGGGGTACGACCACAGCGGGGTCGGCGGCAGCGCGTCGCGGATGAGCCGGCGGGCGCGCAGGGCGTCGGTGACGGTCGGAATCCTCATGGGGTCCCACGCTGGCAGCCGGTGACCACCCGGTCCAGCGAAACAGGTCGCGCCGCCGACGCCCCGGGCCCGTGCCCGGCTACACCGGGCCCGCCACCGCCGCCACCGGCTTCGTCAGCGGCGTACCCGAGCCGTCCCGGCGCGGGTCCGGCTCCGGCAGCTCCACCGGCGCCCCGGTTCGGCCCGCCGCGCGGGCCGGCACCGGGCCTGTCCAGGCGAACGTCAGTCGGTCTTCGCCCTTCAGGAACCGCTGGCAGCGCACGCCGCCCGTGGCCCGCCCCTTCCGCGGGAACTGGTCGAACGGCGTCAGCTTCGCCGTCTGCACCCACGCGCCGTCCAGCGCCCCCGAGGAGCCGGCGACCGTCAGCACCGCCGCCTCCGCGGCCGGGTCGACCACGTGGAACGCGACCACCTCCGCCCCCGCGCCGAGCTTCACGCCCGCCATGCCGCCCGCCGCCCGGCCCTGCGGCCGCACCTGCCCCGCGGGATAGCGCAGCAGCTGCGCGTCGCTCGTGACGAACACGAGGTCCTCCTCGCCGGTGCGCAGCTCCGCCGCGCCGACGATCCGGTCGCTGTCGCGGAGCGAGACGACCTCCAACTCCTCCTTGTTCGCCGGGTAGTCCGGGACCACCCGTTTCACCACGCCCTGCGCCGTGCCCAGCGCCAGGCCCGGCGAGGACTCGTCGAGCGTCGTGAGGCAGACGACCTGCTCGTCGTCGGCCAGCGACAGGAACTCCGCGACCGCCGCGCCGCCCGCCAGGCTGGGCCGGGCCGCGGTCTCCGGCAGCACGGGCAGGTCGATCACCGGCATCCGCAGCAGCCGCCCGGCCGAGGTCACCGCCCCGATGTGCGCCCGCGACGTCGTCGGCACGGCGGAGACGACCACGTCGTGCTTGGCCCGCTTGGCCGGTGCCGGATCGCCGAAGGGATCGCCGTTGGCGGTACGGGCCAGCAGCCCCGTGGACGACATCAGCACCCGGCACGGGTCGTCGGAGACCTCCAGCGGCACCGCCGCGGCCGGCTCGCCGCCGGCCTCCAGCAGCATCGTGCGGCGCGCGCTGCCGTACTTCTTCGCCACCGCCGACAGCTCGCCGGACACCAGCTTGCGCAGCTCCGCGTCCGACTCCAGGATCCGCGTCAGCTCGGCGATCTCCGCGGTCAGCCGGTCCCGCTCGGCCTCCAGCTCCAGCCGGTCGAACTTGGTCAGCCGGCGCAGCGGCGTGTCCAGGATGTACTGCGTCTGGATCTCGGAGAGCGCGAAGTGGCCGATGAGCCGCTCCTTGGCCTGCGCGGCGTTCTCGCTGGCCCGGATGATGCGGATGACCTCGTCGATGTCGAGGAGCGCGACGAGCAGGCCCTCCACCAGGTGCAGCCGGTCGCGGCGCTTGGTGCGCCGGAACTCGCTGCGCCGCCGCACCACGGTGAAGCGGTGGTCCAGGAAGACCTCCAGCAGCTCCTTCAGGCCCAGCGTGAGCGGCTGGCCGTCGACGAGCGCGACGTTGTTGATGCCGAAGGTCTCCTCCAGCGGGGTCAGCTTGTACAGCTGCTCCAGCACGGCCTCGGGGTTGAAGCCGTTCTTGACCTCGAAGACCAGCCGCAGGCCGTGCTCGCGGTCGGTGAGGTCCTTCAGGTCGGCGATGCCCTGCAGCCGCTTGGCCCCGATGAGGTCCTTGACCTTGGCCCTGATCTTCTCCGGGCCGACGGTGAAGGGCAGCTCCGTGACGACGATGCCCTTGCGGCGCGCGGAGACCTGCTCCACCGTCGCGGTGGCGCGGATCTTGAAGCTGCCGCGGCCCGTCTCGTACGCGTCCCGGACGCCGTCGAGGCCGACGATGCGGCCGCCGGTGGGCAGGTCGGGACCCGGGACGTGCCGCATCAGGGTCTCCAGGTCGGCGCCCGGGTGCCGGATGAGGTGCCGCGCGGCGGCGACGACCTCGCCGAGGTTGTGCGGCGGCATGTTGGTCGCCATCCCGACCGCGATCCCGGAGGCGCCGTTCACCAGCAGGTTCGGAAAGGCGGACGGCAGGGCGACGGGCTCCTGTTCGCTGCCGTCGTAGTTCGCGGTGAAGTCGACGGTGTCCTCGTCGATCGACTCGACCATGAGCGTCGCCGCGGGCGCGGGGCGGCACTCGGTGTAGCGCATGGCCGCGGGCGGGTCGTCGTTGCCGAGGGAGCCGAAGTTGCCGTGGCCGTCGACCAGCGGCAGCCGCATCGAGAACGGCTGCGCCATGCGCACCAGCGCGTCGTAGATGGCGGAGTCGCCGTGCGGGTGCAGCCGGCCCATCACCTCGCCGACGACGCGCGCGCACTTCACGTACGGGCGGTCGGGGCGCAGGCCCATCTCGTTCATCTGGTGCAGGATGCGGCGGTGTACGGGCTTCAGGCCGTCGCGGGCGTCGGGGAGCGCGCGGGAGTAGATGACCGAGTACGCGTACTCAAGGAAGGAGCCCTGCATCTCGTCCACGACGTCGACGTCGAGGATCCGCTCTTCGATCTCCTCTGGCGGCGGGGCACTGCTGCTGCGGCGGGCCATCTCGGCGGCTGCTCCTCATCGGCTCGTTCACGGGCGGTCGGCGTGCGCCCCCATTGTGGACCCACGCGCCGACATCGCCGACCACGACCCGGCACACGGCCCCCGGCATACAGTGGGGGCGCGACACCGGACGTCCGGTGTGCCGCGTACAGCAGCGATCGAAGGGACTCCATGCCCATGGGTCAGACGGCCACCCCGCAGGCCAACTCAGGCGGACTGACACTGGAGGAACACCGCTTGGACAACGGGCTGCGGGTCATCCTCTCCGAGGACCCTCTCACGCCCGTCGCCGCGGTGTGCATCTGGTACGACGTGGGCTCGCGTCACGAGGTGGCCGGCCGCACCGGGCTCGCCCACCTCTTCGAGCACCTGATGTTCCAGGGCTCGGCGCAGGTCTCCGGCAACGGCCACTTCGAGCTGGTGCAGTCCGCCGGCGGCTCGCTCAACGGCACCACCAGCTTCGAGCGCACCAACTACTTCGAGACGCTGCCGGCCCACCAGCTGGAGCTGGCGCTGTGGCTGGAGGCCGACCGGATGGGCTCGCTGCTCAGCGCGCTCACCGAGGAGAGCCTGGACAACCAGCGCGACGTGGTGAAGAACGAGCGCCGGCAGCGGTACGACAACGTCCCGTACGGCACCGCGTTCGAGCGGCTCGCCGCGATGACGTACCCCGACGGCCACCCGTACCACCACACGCCGATCGGCTCGATGGCCGACCTGGACGCCACCTCGCTCGCGGACTGCCGGGAGTTCTTCCGCACGTACTACTCGCCGAGCAACGCGGTGCTCTCCGTCGTCGGCGACATCGACACCGCGCAGACCCTCGCCTGGGTGGAGAAGTACTTCGGCTCCATCCCCGCGCACGAGGGCAAGCAGCCCCCGCGCGACGGCTCGCTGCCCGACACCCTCGGCGGCGCGCAGCGCGTGCAGCTGGCCGAGGAGGTGCCGTCGCGGGCGCTCATGGCCTCGTACCGGCTGCCCGAGGACGGCACCCGCGAGGCCGACGCCGCGGACCTGGCCCTGACCGTGCTCGGCGGCGGCGAGTCCTCCCGGCTCTACAACCGCCTGGTGCGCCGCGACCGGCTCGCCGTCGCGGCCGGCTTCGGGATGCTGCGGCTGGCCGGCGCGCCGTCGCTGGGCTGGCTGGACGTCAAGGCGTCCGGCGGCGTCGAGGTGCCCGCCATCGAGACCGCCGTCGACGAGGAGCTGGCCCGCTTCGCGGAACAGGGGCCGACGCCCGAGGAGATGGAGCGGGCGCAGGCCCAGCTGGAGCGTGAGTGGCTGGACCGGCTGGCCACCGTCGGCGGCCGGGCGGACGAGTTCTGCCGCTACGCGGTGCTCTTCGGCGACCCGCGGCTGGCGCTCGGGGCCGTCGAGCGGATCCTCGGCGTGACCGCCGAGGAGGTGCAGGCCGTCGCCAAGGCGCGGCTGATCCCGGAGAACCGCGCGGCCCTCGTGTACGAGCCCACGGCCCCGGCCGACGGCGAGACGGACGACTCCGACACCGGCGCCACCGACGAGAACGCGGGCGCCGCCGGCACCGAGGAAGACGAGGTTCAGGCGTGACCGCCGAGACGACCAGCACGACCATGACCTTCCATCCCCGCCCGCAGGGCGGCGAGGCGCGGCCCTGGGCGTTCCCGGCCCCGGAGCGCGGCACCCTCGGCAACGGGCTCACGGTGCTCACCTGCCACCGCCCCGGCCAGCAGGTCGTCGCCGTCGAGGTGTGCCTCGCCGCGCCGCTGGACGCCGAGCCGGCCGGCCTGGACGGCGTCGCCATGATCATGGCGCGGGCGTTCTCCGAGGGCACCGACGAGCACAGCGCCGAGGAGTTCGCCGCCGAGCTGGAGCGCTGCGGCGCCACCATCGACGCGCACGCCGACCACCCCGGCGTCCGCGTCTCCCTGGAGGTCCCCGCGTCCCGGCTGCGCCGGGGCCTCACGCTGCTCGCCGCCGCGCTGCGCGCGCCCGCCTTCCCGGACGACGAGATCGAGCGGCTGGTCGCCAACCGGCTGGACGAGATCCCGCACGAGCTGGCCAACCCCGGCCGGCGCGCCGCGATGGCGCTGTACGCCGAGCTGTTCGCCGCCGGCGACCGGCTCTCCCGTCCCCGCTGGGGCACGGAGGAGTCCGTCGCGCGGATCGACGCCGCCGCCGTACGCGCCTTCTACGCCGCCCACGTGCGGCCCGCCACCGCGACCGCCGTGGTCGTCGGCGACCTCTCCGGCCTCGACGTCGACGAGGCGCTGGCCGCCACCCTCGGCGCCTGGACCGGCACCGCCGCCGAGGCCCGCCCGCTGCCGCCGGTGGCGGCGGACGACACCGGCCGGGTCGTCGTCGTCGACCGCCCGGGGGCCGTCCAGACGCAGGTGCTGATCGGCCGGATCGGCAGCGACCGGCACGACGCCGTCTGGCCCGCCCAGCTGCTCGGCACGTACTGCCTGGGCGGCACCCTCACCTCCCGCCTGGACGTCGTGCTGCGCGAGGAGAAGGGCTACACCTACGGCGTGCGCGCCTCCGCGCAGGCGCTGCGCTCACCGGCCGACGGCACCGGTGCCGCGCTGCTGGCCATCGGCGGCTCGGTCGAGACCGACGTGACCGGCCCGGCGCTGGCGGACACCTGGAAGGTGCTGCGCTCGCTGGCCGACGGGCTGACCGACGCCGAGCGGGACGCGGCGGCCGACTTCCTGGTCGGCGTGGCCCCGCTGCGGTACGAGACGTCGGCCGCGGTCGCCGGCACGCTGGCCGACCAGGTCGAGCAGCAGCTCCCGGACGACTACCAGGCCCGGCAGTACGCGCGGCTCGCCGACACCGGCACGGTGGAGGCCACGGCGGCGGTGCTGGCCGCGTTCCCCACCGACCGGCTCGTCACGGTGCTCGTCGGCGACGCGGAGCGGATCGCCGAGCCGGTGCGGGGGCTGGGCATCGGTGCGGTCCGGGTCGTCTCCGGCTGACGCCGGCTTTCCGCGGGTCGCGGTAAAGGGCCCGCGGCAGACCGGAAAGAGCCCGGCGGCGGCGCCGGGCTCTTTCCCGTTCCTGCCTTAATTCGGCCGCCGCTGCCATACTGTTCACCCGGGCGGCGCTGAGGGGTGTGGATGATGCGGTGTGCGCGGTGAACGGCGGTATTTCCCAGGCGGTGTGCGCCGCGATCCGCGACGACATCGTCTCGGGATTCTTCCCGCAGGGCGGCCGGCTCACCGAGGAGCAGCTCGCGCGCCGGTACGGGGTCTCGCGGGTGCCGGTCCGCGAGGCGCTGCGCACGCTGGAGTCGGAGGGCTTCGTCACCACGGAGCGGCACGTCGGCGCCTGCGTCGCCGAGCCGACCGCGCAGGACGCCGCCGACCTGCTGGAGATACGCGCGCTGCTGGAGCCGCTGGGCGCCGCCCGCGCGGCCCAGCGGCGCACGGAGGCGCATCTGAAGGTGCTGCACGGCCTGGTGCGGCTGGGCCGGGAGCGGGCGCGGCGCGGGCACGTCGCGGAGCTGCCGTCGCTGAGCACCTGGTTCCACGAGACGCTGGCGCAGGCCACCGGCAGCCGGAACCTCACCGTGCTGCTGGTGCAGCTGCGCCGGAAGGTGTCCTGGCTGTACGGGGCCTCGCCGGCGGCCCGGTCGGTGGAGTCGTGGGACGAGCACGGCGCGCTCACCGACGCCGTCGCGCGCGGTGACGCGGAGCGGGCCAGGGCGCTGGCCGTGGCGCACGTGGAGCGTTCCGCCGCCGCGTACGAATTGCGCAGGACCGTGCGTGTGAGTTCCCGGAAACATGCCGTAAACACGGGAAGCGACCAGCCGTAACAATTGCGTGCGCCGCGGAAATCCGGGATGCCGGAGAATTTCCCGCCGTCCGGAAAACCGATCGTCGGTAACCGGCCATTTCGGCGGGCCCGGCGCGGGGATTCGCCGGCGGCCGTGCTCAGACGGTTTCTGGCAGTTCGTCCAGGCCCTCCTGGACCAGCTTCGCCAGCCGGTCGAGCGCGCTCTCGGAGGCGTCGTCCGCCGAGGCGAGGATGACCTCGTCGCCGCCCTTGGCGCCCAGCCCCAGCACGGCCAGCATCGAGGCGGCGTTGACGGCGTTGCCGTCGGCCGCCTTGGCGATCGTCACCGGGACGCCCGCGGCGGTGGCCGCCCGCACGAAGATGGATGCGGGGCGGGCGTGCAGCCCTTCGGTCCAGCCGACGGTGACGCGGCGCTCAGCCATGGTGTTGCCCTTCCCTTGCGCTAGTTGTCTAGACCATTCTTGCACGCTCGCCGGGCGGGCCGGACCACGGCCTGCCTGTGCTTCTCCTCCCCGGGGCCGCCGGGCCGCATGCCGCCCGTACCGCCCCCGCGGCCCGCCCCGGCCGCCCCGCGCCCTCCGCGGTCACCTCAGACTGCCTGGCCGCGTCCGCTCCCGCCAGCAGGCCCGGACCGTAACCTGGGCCCCATGGCCACCCCGTCGGCACCCGAGTACCCCACCCACTGGGAAGCCGACGTCGTGCTGCGCGACGGCGGCACCGCACAGGTCAGGCCCATCGTCCCGGACGACGCCGACCGCCTCGTCGCGTTCTTCGACCGGGTCTCCGACGAGTCCAAGTACCTGCGCTTCTTCGCCCCGCACCCCCGGCTGTCCGCCAAGGACGTGCACCGCTTCACCCACCACGACTACGTCGACCGGGTGGGCCTGGCCGCCGTCGTCGGCGACGCCTTCATCGCCACCGTCCGCTACGACCGCATCGAGCCGGCGGCCGACGGGGAGCCGCAGGCGGAGGTGGCGTTCCTCGTCCAGGACGACCAGCAGGGCCGCGGCGTCGCCTCCGCGCTGCTGGAGCACATCGCCGCCTGCGCCCGCGAGCGCGGCGTGCGCCGCTTCGTCGCCGACGTGCTGCCCGCCAACAACCGCATGATGAAGGTCTTCACGGACGCCGGCTACACCCAGAAGAGCAGCTTCGCGGACGGCGTCGTCCGGCTGGAGTTCGGGCTGGAGCCCACCGAGCGGTCCCTGGCCGTCATGCACGCCCGCGAGCAGCGCGCCGAGGCCCGGTCCGTCCAGCGGCTGCTCGCCCCGCGCTCCGTCGCCGTCGTCGGCGTCGGCCGCCGCCCGGGCGGCGTCGGCCGCACCGTCCTCGCCAACCTCCTCGCCGCCGGCTTCACCGGCCGGGTCTACGCCGTGAACCACGCCTACCCGGAGGACCAGGACCGGCTGCTGCCCGAGGACGTCCCCGCCCGCCGCTCCGTACGGGACATCGACGAGCCCGTCGACCTCGCCGTCGTCGCCGTGCCCGCCGCCCGCGTCCCCGACGTCGTCGACGACTGCGGCGAGCAGGACGTGCAGGGCCTCGTCGTGCTCTCCTCCGGCTACGCCGAGGCCGGCGCCACCGGCCGGGCGCGGCAGCGCGCCCTCGTCCGGCAGGCCCGCGGCCACGGCATGCGCGTCATCGGCCCCAACGCCTTCGGCGTCCTCAACACCGCCCCGCCCGTACGCCTGAACGCCACCCTCGCCCCCGAGCCCGCGGGCCACGGCCGTGTCGGGGTCTTCACCCAGTCCGGCGCCATCGGCATCGCGCTGCTTTCGGCGCTGCACCGGCGGCCGGGCGCGGCGCTCGCCGGGGTCTCGACGTTCGTCTCCGCGGGCAACCGCGCCGACGTCTCCGGCAACGACCTGCTGCAGTACTGGCACGACGACACCGCCACCGACGTCGTCCTCATGTACCTCGAATCCCTCGGCAACCCGCGCAAGTTCACCCGCCTCGCCCGCCGCACCTCGGCCGACAAGCCGGTCGTGGTCGTCAAGGGCGCCCGGCACAGCGCCAGCACACCGCCCGGGCACGCCGTGCCCGGCACGTCGGTGCCCGCCGATACCGTCGGCGCGCTGCTCCGCCAGGCCGGGGTCGTCGCCGTCGACACCGTCACCGAGCTGGTCGACACCGGGCTGCTGCTCGCCGCCCAGCCGCTGCCCGCCGGGCCGCGGGTCGCGATCGTCGGCAACTCCGACTCCCTCGGCCTCCTCGCGTACGACGCCTGCCGCGCGGCCGGGCTTCGCCCGCTGCCGCCGCACGACCTGACCCCGGCCGCGGCGCCGGAGGACTTCCGCGCCGCCGTCGCCGGCGCGCTGGCGGCCGACGGCTGCGACGCGGTGCTGGTCACGGCCATCCCCTGGGTGACCGATCCGGACGTGCCGGCGCTCGCGGCGGTGCCGGGCCCTCAGGACGCGGGGGCGGTGGCGGAGGAGCTGCGGGCGGCGGCGGACGGCGCGACGAAGCCGGTGGTCGTCGTCCACCTGGAGATCGAGGG
>NZ_BAAAPF010000068.1:0-24847 GCF_039531005.1 Streptomyces synnematoformans | reverse complement strand
CCCCCGGCCGGACGGCCGGCCGGCGCCGGGCGGTTGCCCGCGCCGCGGAGCCCCGCGGACGCCGGCCCGCCGGAGTCCGCGGACGCCGGCTCTCCGGTCCGCGTACGGAAGGGGCCCACGTGACCGCCTTCGCCACCGGCTCCGGTGCGGCCCGTACCGGAGGCCGCGGGGCCACCGCATCCGGCACGTCCGCCCGCGTCCTACGGAAGGGCAGCCCGTGACCCCGTCCGCCGCTCCCGCCGCCGCCCCCGCGGCCACCGCGCTCGAACTCACCGGACTGACCCGCCGCTTCGGCAGCCTCACCGCCGTCGACGGGGTCGGTCTGGACCTGCCCGTCGGCGCCCGGCACGCCCTCATCGGGCCCAACGGCGCCGGCAAGACCACCCTGCTCAACCTCATCGCCGGCACCGAGCGCCCCGACGAGGGCACCATCGCCTTCCTCGGCCGCGACGTGACCCGCACCGCGCCCGCGCGGCGCAGCCGGCTCGGCATCGCCCGCAGCTTCCAGCAGCCCACCGCCGTCCCGGACCTGACCGTCCTGGACAATGTGCTGCTGGCCGCCTGGCAGCACCACCCCGACCGCCGCGGCGCCTGGCGGCGTACCGCCCGCCGGGAGCGGCTGGTCGCGACCGCCGGCGAGCGGCTCGCGGACGTCGGCCTCGCCGGGGTGGCGGACCGCCCGGCCGGCTCGCTCTCGCACGGCCAGCGCCGGCTGCTCGACCTGGCCGCGGCACTCGTCGCCCGGCCGCGGGCGCTGCTGCTCGACGAGCCCGCCGCCGGGCTCACCGACCGGGACGTGGTCCGGCTGCTCGACGTGCTCGGCGCGCTCGACGACGACATCGCCGTGCTGCTGGTGGAGCACAACACCGAGGTGGTCGCGCGGCTGGCCCGTACGGTCACGGTGCTGGTGACCGGGCGGGTGCTGGCCTCCGGGCCGGTGCGGGAGGTCTTCGAGCTGCCCGAGGTGCGCAGCGCGTACCTCGACGCCGCCACGACGTCGGACACCCCGCCCGCCGGTGACGGCGCCGGCGGGGGCGCGGCGCAGGGCGTCGCCAAGGCCCACGACTCCGGCACCGGGAGATGACCCGCCCCATGCTCCGCATCTCCGGGCTGTCCGCCGGCTACCACGGCGGCACCGTGCTCCACGACCTCGACCTCGACGTCCCCGAGGGCAGCGTGCACGCCGTCGTCGGCCACAACGGCGCCGGCAAGACCACCCTCGTCCACACCGTCGCGGGCCTGCTGCGCCCGGCCACCGGCACGGTCGAGGTCGCCGGCCGCGACGTCACCGGCCGCCCCGCCCACCGCATCGCCCGCGCCGGCGTCGGGCTCGTACCGCAGGGCCGCCGGGTCTTCGCCCGGCTGACCGTCGCCGAGCACATCCGCCTCGCCCACCGCCCGCCCCGCGCCGCCGGCGGCGGCCGGCCCTGGACGCCGCAGCGGGTGCTCGACCTGCTGCCCCGGCTCGGCGAGCGCAGCACCCACCGCGGCACCGACCTCTCCGGCGGCGAGCAGCAGATGCTCGCGCTGGCCCGCGCGCTGCTGGGCTCGCCGCGCGTGCTGCTGCTGGACGAGCCGACGGAGGGCCTGGCGCCGGTGCTGGTGGGCCAGATCCTCGACCTGGTCGGCACGCTGGCGGGGGAGGGGCTCGCGGTGCTGCTGGTCTCGCCGAGCCCGGCGTCGGCCGCGCAGTGCGCCGACACGGTGACGGTGCTGACCTCGGGTCGGGTCACCGCCCGGCTGGACGGGCCGGCGGTGCGGAAGGACCCGGCGGAGCTGTACGAGGCGATGGCGCTGACCGCGCACTGAGGCGCCGGCGGGCCCCGCACGCGGCGCACCGCCGGCGGCGCCGCTCACCCGCGCGCCCGCCGCCGGCTGGCGGAGGTGACTGCGGTGGGCAAGCCTGGGCAGACGGTACGTGGACCCGGCAGGGCCCGCCGTGCGCCGCGCGTGGCGAGGGAGGCCGATGGTGAGTGCTCCGGTCGTGGTGGGCGTCGACGGGTCGCCCGGCGCCCTGGCGGCGGTCGCCGTCGCGGCGCGCGAGGCGCGCATGCGCGGCACCGGCCTGCGCGTCGTGCACGCCTTCTTCTGGCCGGTGATGCGGGTGCCGCTGGAGCCGTCCTCGATGGGCCCGCCCGACGGCGGGCTCCGCAGCCAGGCGAGCCAACTGGTCGACGAGGCCGTCCGGCACGCCCGCGAGGTGGCGCCGGACGTCGCGGCGGAGGGCGCCGTCGTCACCGGCGACACGCTGCCGGTGATGGCGGAGGAGTCCCGCGGCGCGGCCCTGGCCGTCGTCGGCAGCCGCGGGCTCGGCGCGTTCACCGGCCTGCTACTGGGCTCGACGGCCGTGCACCTGACGGCACACGGCGACTGCCCCGTCCTCGTCGTACGGGGCGCGGGCGACCCGGGCCGCGAGGGCGCGGTCGTGGTGGGCGTGGACGGCTCGCCGTCCGGGGACGCGGCGATCGGTTTCGCGTTCGCGGAGGCCGCGCTGCGCCGCGCCCGCGTCGTCGCCGTCCACGCCTGGTCGCCGTGGAAGTCCGAGGCCCCCGCCCCGCAGGACCCGGCCGCCCCGTACGCGAGCGCCCCCGGCGACCTCGCCGCGCACGAGGAGCGCGTGCTCGCCGAGGCCCTGGCAGGCCGTCAGGAGCACCACCCGGACGTGCCCGTCGACCGCCACGTCCTGCGCGGCGGCCCCCGCGAGGCGCTGATCGAGGCGAGCCGCGAGGCGGCGCTGGTGGTCGTGGGCGCCCGCGGCCGCGGCGGCTTCACGGGGATGCTGCTGGGCTCGGTGAGCCAGGCGCTGCTGCACCACGCGGACTGCCCGGTGGCGGTGGTCCGCACGGGCACGTCCCAGGCCTGAGCAAGCCCCCGCACAAGGCCCACCCGGTCTCCCACGACCCCGAGCCGCCCTGCCGCCGAGTTTTCGGACTCCAATTCCCCGGACCTCAGAGCGAACGAGCAGCTTTGCTGGTAGAAAGTGATGGCCGCGCTGCGGCGATCATCTCGTGTGGTGTGCAGCCTCGTGAAGTATCGATGAAAGGTTCGGCTTGAGCGGCAAGAACGTGCGGGCTGCAAGTGTTCTGTTTGCCATTGCAATCACTTTCGGCGCGCTGCAGTGGATGTACGCGGAGCCCGTCGACGCTCCTGCCCGCCCCGGTGTACACGCCACCGCATAAGGGCGTGTGAGTGCGCATCATGACCGGCTCCCCATGTTCAGGAGCCGGTCATGCCCTGTTCCCGGAGCAGCCGCGCCACCCTGTCCGCCGCAGAGTCGGCCTCTAACGCGCGGTAGAGTGCCAATGCTCGCTCCGCACATCGCCGCATATCGCCCACATCGCCCGCCGCCAGTGCCACCTGCGCCAAACCTTCCAGCGCATGCGCCCTGCCGAGGGGAATGCCGGCTTCGTTGGCGATCCGGTGGCCGAGTTCGTACGTCGCACGTGCGTCCGTGAGCTTGCCCGACCGCCTCTGCACGTCTCCCATTCCGATCAGCGCCCGCTGCCGTTCGTATGCGTTGCCGATGGTCGCGGCCAGCCTCGCGGCCATGCCGAAATGCAGCACGGCTTCATTGCGGCGGCCGCTGTCGGCGTACGTGTTGCCGA
Source organism: Streptomyces synnematoformans (assembly GCF_039531005.1). Classification (NCBI taxonomy): domain Bacteria; kingdom Bacillati; phylum Actinomycetota; class Actinomycetes; order Kitasatosporales; family Streptomycetaceae; genus Streptomyces; species Streptomyces synnematoformans. The sequence goes on along the minus strand of NZ_BAAAPF010000068.1, from coordinate 21,242 downwards.
GGCTCGTCAGCGCATGTACCTCGCCCAGGGCGTCACCGGCGGCGCGGTGACTCTGCAGCGCCTGGTGGAAGGAGGCGAGCGCTTCGGTGGTGTTGCCGGTCGCGTGGTGCACGATGCCGAGGTTCGTGGCGAGGATGGCCAGGTCCCGGCGTTCGCCGTAGCGGCGCATCAGAGCCTGCGACTGCTCGTAGTACGCGCGGGCCGCGGCGTAGTCGCCTTCGTCGCACTGGAGTTCCCCCAGATTGTTGTAGGCTCTTGCGGCCCCGTAGAGATCGCCGATCTCGCGACGCAAGGCCAGCGTGGCGTGGGCGGTTTCCACCGCCTCGCGGTGTCGCCCCGCGTACTTGAGCGCGAGGCCCTGGACGTTCAGGCACTGGGCCTCGCCGTGGCGGTCGCCGTCCTTCGTGTACAGGCCCAGCGCCTCGGTCAGCACCCGAAGGGTCGACTCGCCGTCTCCCGCCGTGATGTGGGCTCGGGCCACCTGGAACAGCGCGTCTGCGCAACCTGTTTGATCCCCGTCCTGCCGGAACTCCGCCAGTGCCTCGCGGGCGCCGCGCAGGGCCTCCTCCGGGTTCTCCGTGGCGAGTTGGGCCGCGTGGTCCACCAGCGTGCGGGCCAGGGTCGCGGTGTCGCCGCGGGTGCGCAGGACGGCGAGTGCCGCGTCGTAGAGAGCTGCCGCGGGCTCGCGAGCGCCCCATCGTTCCAGGGACGGCGCCAGCACGTGGGGGAACAGCGCCGCTGTCGTCGGCGAGTCGGTGGCGGCGCGGGCAGCGGTGGCCAGGAGGTTGCCCCGCTCCACCGACAGCCATACCGAGGCCTCGTCGACGTCCGCGAACTCCGGTGCGTAGGGGGAGACCAGGTCCGGCGGCAACGGCAGCAAGCGGTGGTGCGGGTGGGCGAGGCGGGTCGCGCGGTGGGCCGCGGTCAGGTGGTGGGCGGCCAAGCGTTCGAACGCCGCCTGCCGCGCGGCCGGTTCGTCGGTACGCAGGCCGGTCTGGAGGCCGAAGGCGCGGGTGAGTTCGTGGAGGCGGTAGCGGTCGAGCACGGGCTCGTCCAGCAGGTTGCAGTCCTGCAGTTCGTCGATACAGCGCCGCGGCTCCGCCGGGGGGCGGCCCGGCGCGGCGCCCACGAGCGCCAGCACCGCGGGCGGCGTGAGATCGGGGCCGGGAGCCAGGGCGAGGGCGCGGAGCATGTCCTGGGCCCGGGCGCTGAGTTCCTCGTACGACAGGCGGAAGGCGGAGGACACCGAGGGGTCCAGCTCGTCGAGGGGGTCGACGGCCTGACTGAGCCGGTCGAGGAGGTGCGGGAGGTCCCAGGAGTCCCGGTGCCGGAAGCGGCCGGCCAGCACCTGGAGCGCAAGCGGGTGGCAACCGCAGGCGGCCACGACATCGGCCAGCGTCGAGGCGTCGCCGGGCAGCCTGGCCGCACCGACGACGCGGGTGAACAGCTCTGCCGCCTCCGCCGCCGACAGCACGTCCAGTCGCAGCGACTCGGCGCCGTCGAGTCGGAGGTCGTTGCGGCTGGTGACGATCGCCCGGCAGTTCGGTGAGCCGGGCAGCAGCGGCTCGACCTGTGCGGTGTCGCGGGCGTTGTCCAGGACCAGGAGCAGTCGCCGGCGCGCCGTCCACTCCCGCCACGCCCCCGCCCGCCCGTCCAGCGAGTCCGGCAGGTTCGGCGCCCCGCACGTCTGCAGCAGCACGGCCAGCGCTTCGGCGGGATCGTACGGCTGCTGCCCGCTGAATCCGCGCAGATCGAGGAAGACCTGCCCGTCGGGGTACCCGCGGCCGAGCCTGTAGGCGACGTGGACGGCCAGGCTCGTCTTCCCGACTCCCGGCATTCCCTGAATCACGGTGACCGGTAGTGCACGCTTCTCCTGCCGACCGGCCGCCGACCCCGACCCGGTGACCGGGCCGGGGTCGGTGAGGAGCAGGCTCAGCTCGCTCGCTCGGCCGGTGAAGTCCTGGGTGTCGCGCGGCAGGTTGGTCCGGGGCGCGGACGTCAGCGTCGCGTCGACCGGGATGCCGGCGGCGGGCGTCGGGGCCGCGAGCAGTTCGCGGTCCTGCTCCAGGATGCGCTGGTGCAGATCCCGTAGCTCCGCCGAGGGCTCCATCCCCTGTTCCTCGTTGAGCCGGCGGTGCGTGGTGCGATAGAGATCCAGTGCCTCGACATGCCGGCCGCAGCGGTACAGCGCCAGCATGAGGGAGGCGACGAGTCGCTGGGCGAGCGGATTCTCCGCCACCAACTCCTGTAACTCCCCGATGAGATCCGAGTGCCGGCCCGTGTCCAGCTCCAGCCGGATGCGCTGCTCCCGCACCCTGCGCAGCTCCTCCAGCAACCGGGCGCGGGTGGAAGCCGCCCACGTCCCCGGGAACTCGGCCAGCGGGTCGCCGCGCCACAACGACTCCGCGGCACGCAGCAGCCCGACGGCCCGCCGGCGCTCGCCCTGCGCGACCGCCGTCGCGGTCTGCGCGCGTAGCTCCTCGAAGCGCAGCAGGTCGACGCTGCCTGGCGCGACGCGCAGCCGGTACAGCCCCGGTGAGGGCCGCTCCAGCTCGATCGTGTCCCGGTACGGCTTCAGCTTGCCGCGCAGCCGGGACAGCATGCCGTACAGCGTGCCCTGTGCACTCGGCGGCGGGGAGCCGTCCCAGATCCGCTCGGTCAGCGTTTCCGCGGTGACCGAGCGACCGCGCGCGTGCACCAGTACGGCGAGGACACAACGTTCCTTGACCGATCCCAGGTCGCGGCGCTGCTCGCCCTGCCAGAGTTCCAGCGGTCCCAGAGCCCGTAGTTCCACCCGTCGCTCCACCATCGTCCCGCGGAGCCGCCCCTCCGCGGACAGATCCGCAGCCGTGGTGGCGGCTCCCCGCTCGCACGCCGGGGACACCACACCATCGCCACGCCGGTTCGACTGCGCCAGGGGAGCAGAGCGGGGCGCACGGATGCGTGCGCCGGGCGCGCAGGAGCCCGCCCGCAGGTGGAGTGCAGGATTCCTGCAAGCCTCGTCACAGTCTCCGGGGGCAGCTCACCCGTGTGGCCGCGAAGCCACGCGGCCGCCCGGCTGGGCGATCGGCCGGGCCAGTGGAGACGGGGATCGACAGGGATGAGCATGGCGATACGAGAAGGGCGCTGGCACGTACCGGTGCGGCTCGACGTCGAGCGGTGGGCGACGAGGCGTACCAGCAAGCGGGTGCTGGTGGTGGTGCACACGGTGACGTCCGGGCAACGTGTGCTCGAAGCGGTGCGCATGCTGGAGGGGGACCCGCGGGTGCAGGTCTGCTTCACGGCGGCGCCCGACGTGTTCAGCAACGGAGTGTCGGCCTTCCTGGAGCGGCTCGGCGGCCTCGTGCTGCCCTGGGACCAAGCGGCGCAGACCAGGTTCGACCTCGCCCTGGCGGCGAGCTACGGCAGCCTGCACGAGCTGCACTCGCCAGTGCTGGTGGTGCCGCACGGCGCCGGCCACAACAAGATGGTGCCCGAACGCCGTCGCGGGCGCCTCGCCGCCGCGCGCGGCACGTACGGGCTGGCGCGCCAGATGCTCGTACGCGACGGGGCTGTGATTCCGGAGGCGATCGTGCTCGCGCACGAGGAGGAACGGTCCCGCCTCGGCCGCGAGTGCCCCGAGGCGCTGCCCGTCGCCGCGGTTGTCGGCGATCCGATCTACGACCGCATCCAGGCCAGCCTGCCGTCGCGCGCGCTGTACCGTGAGGCGCTGCGCGCCGGTACCCGGCAGCGGCTCGTCGTGGTGTGCTCGACCTGGGGGCCGGCGTCGCTGCTCGACCGGGGCTGGGAGGTGCTGCACCGGCTGGTGCGGGAGTTGCCGCGGGAGGAGTTCCGGGTGGCCGCGCTGCTGCACCCGCACGTGTGGAACGCCCACAGCGAGTGGCAGGTACACAGCTGGCTGGCCGAACTCGGCCGCGCGGGGCTCGCCGTGGTCAGCCAGCACTCGGAGTGGGTCGGCCCGCTCGCCGCCGCGGATGTGATCGTCGGCGATCACGGCTCCGCGACCCTGTACGGCACGGCCACGGGTGCGCCGGTGCTGCTCGCCGAAGGCACCGGTGCCGACCTGGACCCGGACGCGCCGATGACCGAGCTCGCCTCGTTCGCCCCCCGGTTGCGCGCCGACCGGCCGCTGGCGCGGCAGCTGTCCCGCGACGCGCGTGCGTCCGTCCGACCGCGCTACGCACACGTCGCCGGCCGCATCACCTCGGAGCCGGGACGCTTCACGCGGCTGATGCGGGGGCTGATCTACCGGAAGCTGCGGATACGGCCGCCCGGCGGACCGCCCGGTGCGCCGGTCACCGAACGCGCGGCGCTGCCACAGCTGGCACAGAGCGCCGAGTCGAGCAGCCTGGTGGTGCCGTGACGGCCACGGCGGACCGTGAGTGTGTGGTGACGCTGGCGGAGCTGAAGGCCGTGGTGTCGGATGGTCCCGTGCACGCGGACATCCCGCCGGCGGTCCCGCGACCGCGGCACAGACGGCAGCGGTCGCGGTCGTTACCGGGACCTGTGCACCGCGTGCGGGCCGAGGTCCGGCGTGGCGGGACCGGAGGGCTGTGGGTTGACGAGCACGTGCGGGCGGGATTGCACGCACCGGCTCCGTGGCCCCGGCTCGCCGACGTGCTGCTGGCAGCGGGCGGCGGGCCGGGGGACGTGCGGGCGGCTGCCGAGCGCCACCCCGGGGCGCTGGTGGTGGCGGGGTACCGGGGCGGACAGTGCTGGCTGTGCTACGGCAGCCGGGTCCTCTCCCTTCACGTCGCCGCCGACGCCCCCGGCCCCGGACGGTGTTGGCATGCCGTGGCCTCCGCGGTCCACGCCTGGCTGACTGCCGGGATACTCACGGACCCGACTCCAGGTCCCGTACGGCTGGGGGAAACCCCACCGCCCGCGGACGGGACACGCCGTTGCCCGCCGTACCTCCGCGGTGGCCCGGCGCCTCAGTCGTCCTCCAGCCGCCGCAGCCGCTCCCGTACCGCCTCCGCCCGGGGCGAGTCGGAGCCACCTGAGGTGACGTAGAGGTCCAGCGCCTCCCGGTAGCGGGTCCGGGCCGGCTCCCGCGCACCGCGGTGCTCGGCGAGGGCCGCTGTACCTTCCACCGCGCGGGCCGTCTCGTAGTCGGCGCCGCTTCTGCGGAGTTCGGCCAGCGCGGTGGTCAGGTGTTCTTCGGCGCGATCGGGCAGGCCGCGTTCGAGGAAGGCGTAGCCCAGGAGGGTGCGGGCGCGGGCGGCGTTGTACGCGTCGCCCGCGTCCCGGAGCACGGCGAGCGCCGCCTCGGCGTGCTCGGTGGCCGTCTCGGGGTGCCCGTCGGCGAGCGCGACGTCGGCGAGGTTCAGGCGGGCGAGTCCGCCGGCGCGTACGTCGCCGGCGGCGGGCAGTTCTTCGGCGGCGCGGCCGAACAGCGTGGCTGCCCGCTCCGGTTCGCCGAGCCGCTGGTGGGCGAGGCCGCGATAGTTGAGCGTACGGGCGTGCCCGAGGGCGTCGCCGACGCCGCGGAACAGCCGGGCGGCCTCCTCGAACATCCGGAGGGCGGATGCGTGCCCGCCGGCGTCCAGCTCGACCAGCCCGCCCGAGGTGAGCATGCGGCACTGCGCGGCGACGTCGCCCAGTTCGCGGGCTGCGGTCAGCCCCTCCGCGTGCGCGGTGCGCCCGTGCTGGTACGACTTCCGACGGAGGAAAAGGGGCCATAGCGCGTCGGCGGTCTGCCAGGCGGCGGTGGGGACGCCGGAGGGGCGCGCTCCGCGGATGACCGCCATCAGGTTGGTGAGTTCGCGGTCCAGCCAGTCCAGCGCGGTGGCGGGGTCGTCGCCGACATACGGCGCGAAGTACGGGCCGGGCCCGTAGTCGCGGGGGAGAGTGCGGTGCTGCGGGTCGACGACTTCTTCGGCGCGGGTGGCGCCGGCGAGGTAGTGGTCGGTGACACGGCGCAGTGCGGCGGCCAGTTCCGGGCCCGGCTCGCGGGCCGCGGCGGTGTCCGAGGCGTGCAGGCGCACCAGGTCGTGCAGCCGGTGGCGGTCCTCGCCGACCTCGGTGAGGAGGTTGGCGTCGAGCAACTCGCCGAGCGGGCCCTCGGCCTCTTCGCCAAGGGCGGCAGACGCGGCCGTACCGCTGAACTCAGGGCCTGGATGCACCCCCAGCAGCCGGTAGAGCCGGGCGGCGCGGGTCGGCAGCCCGCGGTACGACACGTCGAGGCTGGCCCGTACGTCGTGGTCGTCTCCGGGGATCGACATCTCTGCCAGCCGGTTGCGCTCCTCCGCGAGCGCGCGCTGCATCGTGGCGAGCCCGCGCCGTGGCCGTGCGGCCAGCCGGGCGCCGATCACCCGTACCGCCAGTGGCAGCCCGGCGCATAACTCGACCAGGGAGTGTGCGGCTTCGGGCTGGTCGGCGACCCGGCCGTCCGCGAGGGTGGCGCCGAGCAGCTCGACGGCGGCGTCGTCGGCAAGGGGTTCGAGGTTGAGCGCGGTGCCGCCGTCGACGACCAGGCCGGCGAGCCGTCTCCGGCTGGTCACGACCACCAGGCTCGGTCCGGTGCCCTGCAGCGAACGCACCTGCCCGGCACTTGCGGCGTCGTCGAGGAGAACGACGAGGCGGCGCTCTCCCGTCAACGACCGGTAAAGCGCGACCCGTTCCGCGAACGTGCGCGGCACGTGCTCCGGTGCCACGCCGAGTGCGCGCAGGAAGCCGGCGACGACCCCTCCCGGGTCGGCCGGCCCAGCCGGTGAGTGGGCACCGAGGTCGGCGTACAACTGGCCGTCCGGGTACTCCCGGCGCAGCCCGTGCAGCCAGGACAGCGCGACCGCCGTCTTGCCGACGCCGCCCAGCCCGCTGACAGCCGCCAGCGTGCCCCGCCCGGCCCGCAACCCGCGCACGCGGGAAGCCTCCAGCGCAGCCATCTCCGCGGTACGGCCGATGATCCGCGCGGCGGGCGGGAGCTGCCACGGCACCGCTTGCGCGGGTGCGCGGGTGTGGAAATGGACGTCGCCGTGTACGGCTCCGGCCTGGACGACGGTACCGCGTACGGTTCCGTCGACCTCGTTGCGGCTGACGTGCCCTGCATCCCCGTGCACGCGTCCTCCCGACCCGTCCGTCATCCATGTAGACCTCCGGCACACGTGTTCCGGAGAGTGACGTGCCCTTGCGGGGAGTATGCATGATGAGGGGAATCCGCCAACCCCGCCCGAGGGCTCGGAAGGGCCGGACGCTCGGCCCTCAAGGCCCGTGCCATGGCGGGGTGACCTGGTCTTTCGTGGGGCCAGCGCACTGGTGTCCGTCAGCTGCCGTATGGCCGGGGTCACCCGGTTACAGTTCCGTCTGTACCGGCCGTCGGACTACAGAGTGTCACGCGCGTCCGCGTGGGACGCCGCGGTCAGGCGGTGAGGCCGGCGAGCAGCAGGTCCACCGTGCCCTCCAGGAAGGCGTCGTCCAGCGGTTCGCGGGTCAGCAGGACGCGGGTGTGGAGGGGGCCCAGCAGGGCTTCGAAGGCCAGGCGGCGGTCGACGCCGGGGCGGAGTTCGCCGCGGGACTCGGCGCGGTCGAGGACCGTCGCGCCGACCGCGTAGCGGGCGGTCCAGAACTGGTCGCGGGCCGCCTCGTACTCCGCGAGGTCCTCCTGCACCGCCATCCGCAGCAGCAGCCCGCCCACCGGGGTGCGGACGAAGACGGCGACGTCGTGCAGCAGGGCGAGGAGGTCGCCGCGGAGGGTGCCGGTGTCGGGGGTGGGGAGGTCGGTGCGGGTGCGGTCGAGGACGGCGTCGAGGGCGAGGGCGGACTTGGTGCCCCAGCGGCGGTAGATCGACGTCTCGTGCACGCCGGCGCGCTGGGCCACCTCGGCGATGGACAGCCCGTCGGCGCCGTGGTCCAGGACGACGTCGATCGTCGCCTGCAGCACGGCGGCGCGTACGCGGGCGCTGCGGCCGCCCGTTCTGCGGGCGGGCGGTCGGCGGGTGCTCTCCGGCATCCCGCCAACCTAGCGCAGGTCAGTGCGGCGCCGGCCGTTCGGCACGGGCGCGGGGGAGGGTGGCGACGAGCGCCGCGGTCACGGCGGTGAGCCCCATGCCGCCGGCGGCGAAGACGGTGATCAGCGTCCAGAAGTCCGGGGTGAGAACCATCGGTTGTGCCTCCTGCCGGTTAACGCAGTTCTTCCTGCTTTAAGGTACGTCCGTCGCGGCCTCTCATGCAAGTTGACTTGCGTTACGTGTGCGGAAGCCCGGGGAGTAGGTTCGGGACGGATCCGGTCCACCCCGCCGACGAGCACCGAGGAGCCCCGCATGACCGGCGAATTCGCCCCGTTCACCGCCGACGACTACCGCGCCCGCATGCGGCACGCGGCCCGCTCCGCCGCCGACGCCGGGCTCGCCGGGCTGCTCGTCGCCCCCGGCCCCGACCTCGTCTGGCTCACCGGCTACGAACCGCCCGCCGCCACCGAGCGGCTCACCCTCCTCGTGCTCGTCCCCGGGCGGGACCCGGCGCTGGTCGTGCCGAGGCTGGAGGCCGGCGACGCCGCCAGGGCGGCCGGCGGGCCGGCGCTCACCCTGCGCGACTGGACCGACGGCCAGAACCCGTACGCGGTGACCGCGCCGCTGCTGGACGCCCGCGGCCGGTTCGCCGTCAGCGACGGCGCCTGGGCCCTGCACCTGCTCGGGCTGCAGCGCGAGCTGCCGGACTCCGCGTACGTCGCCGTCTCCGACGGGCTGCCGATGCTGCGCGCCGTCAAGGACGCCGCCGAGCTGGAGCGGCTGGCCGCGGCCGGCGCCGCCGCGGACGCCGCGTACGAGGAGATCAGGAAGGTCCGCTTCGCCGGCCGCAGGGAGGCCGACATCGCCGCCGACCTCACCGCGCTGCTGCGCCGGTTCGGGCACTCCCAGGTCGACTTCACCGTCGTCGGCTCGGGCCCCAACGGCGCGGACCCGCACCACGAGGCCGGCGAGCGCGTCATCCGCGACGGCGACATGGTCGTCCTCGACTTCGGCGGCCTCGTCCACGGCTACGGCTCCGACACCACCCGCACCGTGCACGTCGGCGAACCCACCGCCGAGGAGCGGGAGGTGCACGACGTCGTGCGGGCGGCGCAGGAGGCCGGCTTCCGGGCGGTGCGGCCGGGCGCCGCCTGCCAGGAGGTCGACCGGGCGGCGCGCCGGGTCATCGACGACGCGGGCTACGGCGAATACTTCATCCACCGCACCGGGCACGGCATCGGCACCACGACCCACGAGCCGCCGTACATGATCGAGGGCGAGGAGCAGCCGCTCGTCCCCGGCATGTGCTTCTCCGTCGAGCCCGGCATCTATCTGCCGGGCCGCTTCGGCGTGCGCATCGAGGACATCGTGACCGTCACCGGGACCGGCGGCCGGCGGCTCAACGGCACCGCCCGCGAGCTGGGGATCGTCTCCTAGCCGACGGCGCGGGCCGCCGGGTCCCCGGCGCGGCCGGGGACCCGGCTCAGGCCTGGCCGGTCTCGAAGTGGCTGATGCGGTCGCCGGTGACCGTGAAGGACCAGCGGGTGCGCATCCTGCCCCAGGTGGAGTTCGAGTACGTGGCCACGAGCGACCGGCCGTCCGGCGAGACGGACTCGACGTCCATGCGGCCCGCGGAGGAGAAGATCTCCTTGTCGGTCCACGCGGTGACGTCGCGCGGGGAGCCGTCGTCGGTCATGGTCACGTCGTCGGTCAGCAGGCCGAAGAACGCGTCCTTGTCGCCGGCGTTGAGCGCCGCGACGAAGCCGGCCACGACGGGGTCGGTGAGCTGGGCGGCCATGGGGCACCTCCGGATTCGCTGCCGTACGCGCACGCGCCGCGGGGAGGGCGGCCGCGTGCGCCACCCACGGCCCCATTGTCCCGCCGCCCCGCCCGCGCCGCAGGTCCGCGCCGCGCTCACCCCGGCGGCGCGGCGCCGCGGCCCGCCCCCGGTCCGGCTGCCCGCCTCGCGGAACCTCGCGCCCGCCCGTATGTCTGCTTCAGGGCGTATTGGTATGACTTTCTGATCGACCCCGTCGCCTGTCCTGCCCGTCTCCTGCCCGTTTCGGGTGCGGAGTGAGGCGTTCCGTGTGCGATCACATGGTGGACTTCCTTGACACCCCCGATTGGTATAGGCCAGTATCCGGCATTGGTCTGTACCAAGTCTTTCCGTGCCACGTCAGCCCGCTCCGACCCTCCTTCCCCGTCGTCCGCCTCCGCACCCGTCCGCCCGCCGCCCGTCACCGCCCCTGCTCCCGCGGAGGTCTCCATGGCAGCCAACAGCCGCCCCGAACTCGCCCGGCTGGCCAACTCGGTGCTGCAGCCCGGGTTCGTGGGCACCACCGCGCCCGACTGGCTGCGCCGCCGCATCGGCGACGGCCTGGCGTCCGTGGTGCTGTTCGGCCGCAACATCGTCGACCCCGAGCAGGTGGCCGCCCTCACCGCGGCGCTGCGCGCCGAGAACCCCGACCTCATCATCGCCATCGACGAGGAGGCCGGCGACGTCACCCGGATCGAGGCCGGCACCGGCGCCACCCGCCCCGGCAACCTCGCCCTCGGGGCCGTCGACGACGTCGAGCTGACCGAGCAGGTCGCGTACGACATCGGCCGCCAGCTGCACGCCATGGGCGTCTCGCTCAACTACGCCCCCTCCGCCGACGTCAACTCCAACCCCAAGAACCCCGTCATCGGCGTCCGCTCCTTCGGCGCCCGCACCGACCTCGTCTGCCGGCACACCGCCGCCTGGATCCGCGGCCTGCAGTCCGCCGGCGTCGCCGCCTGCGCCAAGCACTTCCCCGGCCACGGCGACACGAGCGTCGACTCCCACCACGGCCTGCCGCACGTCGCCGCCGACGCCCGCGAGATCGCCCGCACCGCGCTGCCGCCGTTCACCGCCGCGATGGAGGCCGGCGTACGCACCGTCATGACCGCGCACATGCTCATCCCCGCCTACGACGACCGCCTCCCCGCCACCCTCAGCCCGCGCGTCATCGGCGACCTGCTCCGCCGGGAACTCGGCTTCACCGGCCTGGTCGTCACCGACGGCATCGAGATGGGCGCCGTCTCCGGCCCCTACGGCATCGCCGGCGCCACCGTCCGCGCGCTCGCCGGCGGCGTCGACGCCGTGTGCGTCGGCGGCGAGAGCGCCGAGCAGTCCGTCACCGCCGGGCTGACCGACGCCATCGCCGCCGCCGTGCGCGACGGCAGCCTGCCCGAGGAGCGGCTCGCCGAGGCCGCCGCCCGGGTACGGGAGTTCGCCGCCTGGTCCGCCGCGCTGACCCGCAGCGTCCCGGCCGGCGACCCCCGCGGCGACGCCGGCCGCGACATCGGCCTCGTCGCCGCCCGCCGCGCCGTCCGGGTGCACCGCGCCGATCAGGACCTCCGCGGCACCGCCCCGTTCCCGCTTGTCGGCGACCCGCACGTCGTCGAGTTCACCCCCGTCACCAGCCTCGCCATCGACGGCCGCACCCCCTGGGGCGTCGCCGACCCGCTGCGCGCGCTGCGCCCCGGCACCACGTCGGTGCGCATCGCCGAGTCCGAGCTGACCGGCGCCGCCGGCGGCGCCGCGGACGTGCTCGACGGTCGCGCGCTGCGCCCGGCCGACGGCCGGGCGCTGGTCGTCGTCGTACGCGACGCCGCCCGCCACCCGTGGATGTCGCAGGCCCTCGCCGACCTGGTACGCCGGCGGCCCGACGCGCTCGTCGTCGAGATGGGCCTGCCCGCCGACGACCGGCCCGGCGCCGTGCACCTGTCGACCCACGGTGCGACGCGCGTCTCCGGCATCGCCGCGGCGGAGGTCCTGACCGGCGCGGTGTGACGGGAGCACGAAAGCACGTCACCTCTGGAGGACGTTCCATGCCCGACCCCGCCCCCTACCTGTTCCGTGCCGCCTCCGACACCCCGTACTTCAGCGCCGACGGCGAGTCCTACCTCGCCCCCACCCCGTTACGGGACATCCGCAAGTCGCGGCCGCTGCGCGTGCTGTCCGAGGAGGACTACGCCTTCTGGCAGACCTACGGCTACGTCGTGGTCAGGGAGGCGATACCCGCCGAAGCCGCCGCGCTGCTGCTCGACTTCGCCTGGGACTTCCAGGGCCTCGACCCCGACCGCCCCGAGACCTGGTACGAGGAGCGCGAGTTCCGCTCCGACCTCGACCGCGACCTGCACGTCTACGGCTTCGTCGAGGCGTATCAGCACCAGCTGATCTGGGACAGCCGGCAGACCCGCCGCGTCTACGACGCCTTCGCCGACGTGTGGGACGCGGACGAGCTGTGGGTGACCCTGGACCGCCTCAACCTCAACCCGCCCAACCACGGCAACCGCAGCCGCACCCTGATCGAGCCCACCGACACCGGCTTCGACATCGAGCTGCACTGGGACGTCGACACCACCCTCGCCGTGCTCCCGCAGCGCGTCCAGGGCATCATCGCCCTCAACGACACCCGCCCCGACCACGGCGGCTTCCAGTGCGCGCCCGAGCTGTTCCGCGACTTCGAGCAGTGGCGGCTCGCGCAGCCCGCCGACCGCGACCCGGTCCGGCCGGGCACCGACCGCGCCGAGTTCCCCGTCGTACGGCCCGAACTGGCCGCCGGCGACCTGCTCATCTGGAACGGGCTGCTGGCCCACGGCGTCGCCGCCAACGCCTCCGACCGCGGCGTACGGGCCGTGCAGTACCTCGCGATGATGCCCGCCCTGGAGGAGCACGAGCGGCTGCGGCGCTCGCGCGTCGAGTCCTGGCGCACCCTGAGCACCCCCGACTGGAACGCCACCCTCCTCGGCGACGCGCGGCGGCCCGAGGCCGAGCGCTACGGGCCGGCCGAGCTGACCCGCCTCGGCCGCAGGCTGCTCGGCCTGGACTCCTGGCGCACGCCGGAGCCTCGGGCGCCGGCGGCGGAAGGGGCGGCGGCGGGATCGGCGGCGGGCGCGGCGGGCGACGCGGACACCGAGCAGCGGACCGGGGAGCCGGCGTGGCCCGCATCTGCCTGACGCTGCCCACGAACCGCGCCTGCGCCGCCGCCATCGCGGCCGTGCACGAGGAAGCCGTCCACGCCGCCGCCCACTTCGGCGTCGAGGTCCACTTCCTGATCCTCGACTCCGCCGCCGCGCCGGACCGCGCCGGCCACACCGCCGCCGTCGCCGGGCTGCCCCGGGTGCCCGGCGTCGTCGTCCACCACCTCGGCGAGGCGGAGCAGCGCGCGTTCCTCACCGCCGCGCTCCGCCGCGCCCGGGCGGCCGGCGCCGAACGGCTGCTGCGCCTGCTGCTGCCGGACACCGTCTCGTACGGCGCCTGCACCGACCGCGCGTTCCTGCTCGCCGCCGCCCTCGGCTGCCGCTCTGTGCACCGCCGGGACTCCGACAGCCGCTACCAGACCGCCGGCGGCCGGCCCGTCTTCCCCGTCCACCACGAACTCGCCACCCTCGGCCTGCCCGCCGCCGAAGCGGCCCGGCGGGTGGACGCCGACGCGCGGGGCCCGCTCCACGGCCACCTGCCCGTGTCGCTCGTCGGCGCCTCCTTCGTCGGCGAGATGTCCGTCGACATCGCCGCGATCCACGACCTCGACCCCGCCGTCTACCACGACGTCGTCAGCCTCTGGGCGCCCGTGCACTGGCCCGAGGAGCGCAAGCGGGCACTGGTCGAGGAGTCCTTCAAGGGGGCGGGCACCGAGCCGTTCGGCGGCGACCACGCCGTCCTCGGCGCCGTCGACCCGATGCGCGTCGACATGTGCAACATCGCGTTGCACCGCGGCGTGTACGAGACCGTCCCGCTGCCGCCCGCCACCGACACGATCGGCAGCGACTACTTCCTCCTCCACCTCGTGCACGACGCCACCCTGCCCGGCGTCCTGCACAACCGGCACATCGTCAACCACCACACCGACGAGCGGAAGACCGGCGCCGGCTTCACCGCCTACCAGCTGCGGTTCACCAAGTTCCTGCTGTCGATGCGCTACTTCAACTTCCTCTACGACGAACTGGCCGCGGCCGGCGCCGCGCTGCTGGACGACCGGCACCGCCTGCGCGCCGCCGCGGTCGGCGAGCTGGTCGCGCGCAGCACCGGGCTGGACCGCGACGAGAACGTCATGCGGCTGAGCGCCCTGGAGATCGCGTACCGCAAGCTCGGCGGCAGGTACGCCGAGTTCGCCGGCGTGCTGGCGGCCCGCGGCCCGGGCCTGCTGGACGAGGCCCGCCGCGACATGGCGGACTTCGCGCTGCTCATCGCCGCCTGGGAGCCGCTGGTGCGGGCGGCCGCGGCGACGGACGTGCCGGGGACCGACCGGTGACCGCACCGGTGCGGTCACCGCTGCCGGCCCCGGCGCCGCCGCCGGCGACGGCGGCCTCCGTGACCGCGCGGCTGCGCGCCGCCCTCGCCGCCGCCGACGACGACCGGATCATCTACGACCTGCCCGGCATCGAGGAGCGCTACGACGAGCTGCTGCGCCGGCTGCCCGGCGCCGACGTGCGCTTCGCGATGAAGGCGTGCCCCGTGGACGAGGTGCTGGCCCGGCTGGCGCGCAAGGGCGCCGGCTTCGACGCCGCCAGCCCCGGCGAGGTCGGGCAGGCGCTCCGCGCCGGCGCGCCTGCGGCCCGTGTCCACTACGGCAACACCGTCAAGTCCGACCGCGGCATCCTCGCCGCACACCGCCTCGGCGTCCGCGACTTCGCCACCGACAGCCCCGAGGACGTCACGGCCCTCGCGGCCCTCGCCCCCGGCTCCCGGGTGTTCTGCCGGCTGGCCACCACCGGCGAGGGCGCCCTGTGGGGGCTGAGCCGGAAGTTCGGCTGCGCCCCGGAGGAGGCGGTGCGGGTGCTCGCCGGGGCGCGCGACGCGGGGCTCACCCCGGCCGGCCTGTCCGTGCACGTCGGCTCCCAGCAGATGACGGCCGCGGCGTGGCGCCGGGCCTTCGACGCGTTCGCGGACGTGCTGGCGGCCCTCGCCGCCCGCGGCATCCGCCTCGACCACGTCAACCTCGGCGGCGGCCTGCCCGCACTCGGCTACCGCGACCTGCGCGGCCGGCCGCTGGTGCCGGACCTGGACGAGACGTTCGCGACGATCCGCGCGGGCATGGCGCGGCTGCGCGCCGCGGCCCGCGGACCGCTGCGCTTCGTCGTCGAGCCGGGGCGGCACCTGGTCGCCGACCACGGCGCCATCCGGGCGCACGTGGCGCGGCTCGCGTCCCGGCGGCACGCGGACGGCGGGCGCGGGTACTGGCTCTTCCTCAGCTGCGGCAAGTTCAACGGCCTGTACGAGGCGGACCAGCTGCAGTACCCGCTGGTGTTCCCCTCCCACGGCGCCGCCGCGGAGCTGGTGCCGGCCGTCGTCGCCGGGCCCACCTGCGACAGCGACGACGTCGTGGCCGAGGGCCGCGTACCGGTGCAGGTGCCCAGGGCGGCCGCCTCCGGGGATCCGGTGTGGATCCTCTCCAGCGGCGCGTACGCCGTCAGTTACATGACCCGGGGGTTCAACGGTTATGGCCCGCTACCGCACACCTGTCTGCGCGCCGGCTGACGTGCGCATCCGGCACATCGCCGCCCACGACTGGGGCGCCATCGCCGCCCTGGAGGACCGCGCGTACGCCGGCCGGGCGCTCGCCGAGGGCCGGGCGGCGCTGCAGGCGCGCGCCCGGCCCTCGCCCGGCACCTGCTTCGTCCTGGACGCCCGCGGCACGCCGGGGGGCTACCTGCTCGCGCTGCCCTACCCGCCGTCGCGCTGCCCGGAGCTGCACGGGACCGAGGAGGCCGAGGAGGCCGGTCATGCCCTGGCCAACCTGCACCTGCACGACATCGTCGTGGCCGAGCACCTGCGCGGCGCCGGGCTCGCGGGGCGCCTCCTCGCCCGGCTCACCGCCGCGGCCCGCGCCCGGCGGTACGAGCGGATCTCCCTCGTCGCGGTCGCCGGCAGCGCGGCGTTCTGGTCGCGCCGCGGCTACCGCCCGCACCCCGACGTGACGCCGCCGGCCGGCTACGGCCCGCGGGCGGTCTACATGTCCCGGGCGGTTCTCCACTCCCGGGACGGGGGCTGATCACGGTGCCGCGGATACGCGACGACTTCCGCCGGGGCCAGGTGGCCATCGCGGCACTCTTCTGCTTCCTGGGCTTCCAGTACGTCACCTGGGTGTCCCGGCTGCCGCGCGTCAAGGACGAACTCGACCTGACGGCGACCGAGCTGGGGCTGCTGCTCATGGCCTGCGGAGCGGGCGCGGCGGCGTCGTTCCCGCTGGTCGCCCACCTCATGAAGGCGATGGGCGCGAAGCGTCTCGCGTTCGCCGCCGCCGGCGCCCTGCTGCTGTTCCTGCCGGCGTTCGCCGCCGCGCCCGGCTACCCGGCCGCGCTGGCGGCCCTCGCCGCCGACGGCGCCGCCGCCGCCGGTCTGAACGTGGCGATGAACGCGCAGGGCGCCGCGCTGGAGGAGATCTACGAGCGCACGGCCATGGCGAAGATGCACGCCACCTTCAGCGCCGGGTCGCTGGCCGCCGCGCTGCTGGCGTCCGTCGTGCAGACCGCGACCGCGGACCTCGCCGCGCACTTCGCGGTCGCCGCCGTGCTGCTCCTGGCCATGCTCGGCGTCGCCCGCACCGGGCTGTCGGCCGAGGACCGCCCCGACCGGCCGGAGGACCGGCCGGAGGGCCGGTCGGAGGGCCGGTCGGAGAAGGAGCGCCGCCGGTGGCGGCTGCCGACCCGGCTCACGCTGTGGATGGGGTGCGCGATGGCGCTCGGCACGATCACCGAGGGCGCCATGAACGACTGGTCGACGCTCTACCTGGAGGACGTCGCGGACGCGGCGCCCGAGGTGGCGCCGCTGGGCATCGCGGTGGTCTCCGTGATGATGGTCGTCGCGCGCCTCTTCGCCGACGGCTGGCGCACCCGCTGGGGCGACGGGCCGGTGGTCAGGCTGGGCAGCGCGCTGGCCGGCACCGGGCTCGCCGCCGCCGTGCTGGCGGGCGGGGTGGTGCCGGCGCTGGTCGGGTTCGCGTGCGTGGGCCTGGGCGTCGCCGCCGTGACGCCGTGCGTGTACGTCGCGGCGGCGCGCGCGGGCCCCGACGCGCTGTCCCTGGTGGCGGCCATGGGCACCACGGGGCTGCTGGGCGGGCCCGCCGTGATCGGCTTCATCGCCGGCGCCGCCGGGCTGGCGTGGGGGATGGGCGCCGTCGCCGCGTCCGCGCTGCTCGTGTCGCTGTGCACGACGCGGATACGCTGGCCTGCGCTGAGCAACGCCTGAGCGCCGCCGGACCCGCGAAACGGGCCCGCGGAGCGGCTGTTCGACAACGGGGGAGGGAGACCGCGTGGCGGAGCGGGTGCGGGGACGGGCACCGGAGCCGGCCGGGGGCAGGGCCGCGCCCGGGCTGCCGGCGGGGGTGCGGCTGTGGACCTTCGACGCCGGGCCCGGCGCGGCGCCGGACCTCTCGGCGCTCGACGCCGGGGAGCGGCGGCGGCACGACGCCTTCCTGCGCCCGGCCGACCGGATCCGCTTCGGCGTCGCGCACGCCGCGCTGCGCCGCCCGCTCGGCGGGCTGACCGGCACCCCGCCGGCGGACCTGCGCTTCGGCCGGCGGCCCTGCCCCCGGTGCGGCGGCCCGCACGGCCGGCCGGTCCTCGAACGGCCCGCGGGCGGGCCGGAGTTCTCGCTCTCGCACGGCGGCGAGCTGGTGCTCGTCGCGGTCGCGCCCGGCCGGGTGGGCGTCGACGTCGAGCCGGTCGGGGCGAAGCCACCCGAGCCCGGCCTGGTGGAGTCGCTGCACCCGGCGGAGCGGGCGGTGCTGCTGGCGGCGCCGGAGGCGGAGCGGCCCGCGGCGTTCGTGCGGCTGTGGACGCGTAAGGAGGCGTACCTCAAAGGTCTCGGCGTGGGGCTCGGCCGCGCCCTCGACGCGGACGACGTCTCCACCGCCGTACCCGGCTGGCAGCTGGTCGACCTGGCGCCGGGGAAGGGCCACGCGGGGGCGCTGGCGGTGGAGTCCGCGGGGGCGCGGGAGGAAATCCGGGAAATCCGCGAACGCGGCGGCGCATTTCCCTGACCCGGGGTCGCGCCCGGCCGAATCGCTCATTCCGGTTCCGCCCGGCGGCCCGGTTCGCCGCCGAAAGCGGCGCCGAGTCCGAATGCCGGCATGTTGATGTAGCGAGCCTCGTAGGAGCCCGGTTGCACGTGGTACAGCTCGTGCCAGATGCCGACGTCCCCGCCGCTGCCGACGGCGCGGTTGAACCACTTCCAGTACGCCCGGTGGGCGCTCTCCCGTGATTTCGAGAACTCCATGATGTGCTCGGCCGACCGCCAGTACTGAACGACCGTGATCGTGCGGCCTCGGCGGCTCATTCTGCTGCCCAGCAGCCCTCGTTCCGGATCCTCGCCCAGTTCGGCCAGCATCTTCGGCATCGCGGTGAACGCCGGCCACCACCTGTGCACCTTCCAGAGGTAATTGATCCGCATTCCGACCAGGAAGAGCACGAATCCGTGGCCGGTGTCGACGTTTACCCTGCCCTGCTCTATCCGCGGCATGTCACCGGGTCCCTTCCGGGGGTCGTCGTGCTCACCGAACCGGTCGTCCGCCATCGTAGAACGTCTGCCGCGTCGGCAACATCGCTTGTGCCGGGGGAGAGTTGAGGTCCGATAAGCGCAACATCCGCTGTTGTCCTGTGAAGAAGGACATGTCCGATAGGTACTTTTCGAAAAAAGAATGGTTCAGACCAACTGATTGCATGTACGATGACGCTCGTTCGAACGCCGAACCGAACGTGCGATGGCCTCCTGTCACCGCGCGACTACTCATCGTATGCCCATGGACACGGCACCACATAACCCTCGCTGCACGGCCTGAAGTTCATCTTTCACCGAACGGACAGCTGCTTATGTGGAAGGCGGCACGCGTGGAGATTCCGGTGGACTCCGCGCATCAGCCGGGACGAAGCAACGACGAACTCAACGAAGGCGTGACGACGTTGCCCCCGCGCGGGCGTACCGTTACCGACGAGTTGTTCACAGAAACCTCCGACGCGGGTGCGAACAGGACGTATTCCCTGCTGAATGTAGGATTCCGCGACCTCGGCGACCCGGGCCGCCCGCGCCGGCTCGACGTCCACGCGGTGCTGTTCGACATGGACGGCACCCTCGTGGAATCCGCGGCCGCAATGGACCGCCATACCCGCATGTGGGCCGAGCGCCATTCCCTCGACCCCGAGGCGGTCATACGCGTCTCACACGGGCGCCGCGACATCGACGTCATCCGCGAACTGGCCCCGTACGCCGACCCGCACGCCGAGCTGGCCTGGTTCGACCACCTGTCCTGCACCGACGCCGACGGCGTGCACGCCGCCCCCGGCGCCCCCGGGCTGCTCGGCACCCTGCCCCCGCGCCGCTGGGGGGTGGTGACCTCCGCGACCCGGAGCGTCGCCCGCAGCCGGATGGCGGCCGCGGGGCTGCCGCTGCCCGACGTCCTCGTCTGCGCCGAGGACGTCGCCGACGGCAAGCCCAGCCCCGAGGGGTACCTCGCCGCGGCGGGCCGCGTCGGCGCACCCCCGTCGCGCTGCCTCGTGATCGAGGACGCGGAGGCCGGCCTCGCCGCCGCCCGGGCCGCCGGCATGCCCGCGCTCGCGGTCGCCGGACCGCCGGGCCCCGTCCACGGCCACCGGATCGCGGGCCTCGACGCCCTCTCCGTCACCGCCGACTGAACCACCACCCGGCCGCCCGCGCCGCCCCCGCCCCGCCGCCGGGGCCGCGGTCGCGGCTGCCCGTTCTCACGCCACGCGAAGGGGAGGCGGAGATGGACCTGAGAACCGCACTGCTGCTGCCCGGCCAGGGCGCCTACCGGCCCGGCGCGTTCGCCGGGCCGGTGAGCGCCCCGGTCACCGACCTGCTGGCCGTCGTCGACGCGGTCGCCGCCGAGTTCGGCCACGCCCCGGTCTCGCCGCTGCTCACCGACGCCGACGCCGCGGACGGCCGCCGGCTGGCCGAGACCGACCCGTTCGCGCTCCAGCTGGCGATCTACGCCGCCGCGCTGATCCACGCCCGCGAGGTCGACCTGCGCGAACCCGCCGACGTCGTACTCGGCCACAGCATGGGCGAGATGGCCGCCGCCGCCCACGCCGGCTGCTTCACCCCCGCCGACGGCGCCCGCATCGCCGCCCACCGCGCCCGCGCCCTGGAGCACACCGCCGCCGACGCCGGCGGCATGCTCGCGCTCACCCTGCCCGCCCGCCGCGCCACCGCGCTGCTCACCGCCGCGGAGCTGCCCGGCGCCCGGCTCGCCGTCGTCAACGCCCCGCGGCACGTGGTGGCCTCCGGCCCGGAGTACGCTCTCGGCCGGCTCGCGGCGCTCGCCGACGTCCTCGGCGTACGGGCCCTCCGGCTCACCGCGCCGTACCCCTTCCACAACCCGCTGCTGGCCACCGCACAGGCCGAGTTCGCGGCGGCGATCACGGGCATCGCCGAGCGGCCGGCGAAGCGGCGGCTGTACTCGCCGGCCCTCGGCGGGCTCGTCACCGAGGACACCGATGTCAAGGCGGCGCTGGTCGCCCAGCTGACCTGCCCCGTCGACTTCCTCGCGGCGCTGCGCGACCTGCAGACCTACGGTCTGGAGTCGGTGGTGGAGTGCGGGCGCGCCGGGCTCGCCGAACTGGTGAGGCTCGCGGTGGGATGCCGCGCGGAAACCGCGCAGCGGTGGCTCGACGGGCGTACGGGAGAGGGGACGGCGGGTACGCCGGGCGCCCAGGCGGCGGTGCCGGTCGCGGCACTTGCGGTACCCGCGGGGCCCGCGGTACCCGCGATGCCCGCCGGCCCGGCCGTGCCCACGGCCGTGTCCGCCGCGGGAGCCGTCCCCGTCGCCGGCTCCGCGACCGGGCCTGTGGCGCCGGGTCCCGCGACCGCCGAGTCCGGACCCGCGCCGGTGCGCGTGACGGAGCCCGCTTCGGGGGCGGACCCCACCCCCGTACCCCCGGCAGACGGAGACGTCCTCGCCACGCTCCAGCAGGTCTACGCCGACCGCCTCGGCTACCCGGTCGAGGCCATGGACCCCGACGCCGACCTCGAAGGCGACCTCGGCATCGACTCGCTCAAGCGCATGGAGGTGCTCAGCACGTTGATCGACCGCTTCGGCCTGCACCACGTCGCCGACGACGCCCGCTTCGCACTGCAGTCCACCCTCGGCGGCCTCGCCCGGCTCATCGACGAGACCGGCAGCACCGCCGGGGACGTACGGGCCGATGGCTGACGGCACCGAGGGCGGCGCCCCCCGCCCGCTCCGCTACCGGGCCGAGGCCGCCGCCGCCGACCGCGCCGCCGCCGAGGCCGGCGCGGCGGCGCTGCGCGCG
>NZ_BAAAPF010000067.1:0-24902 GCF_039531005.1 Streptomyces synnematoformans | reverse complement strand
GGCCGGGCGCGCGGGCACGGGCGCGGAAGCGTACGTGCGCCTCACTCCGGTCGGCGCCCCGCGCCGCTTCCGGCGGCGGAGGCGGTGCCGCGGCTGGCGGCGGCGGTGGCGGCGGGGCCGCCGGAGCTGTGGCCGGAGCCGTAGCGCCGGAGGTGTGGCCGGAGTCCTAGGGGCCGGAGCCGTAGCCGGCCGGGGAGCGGGCCGCCGGCCGGTCAGAGCCCGTCGAGGTCGTGCCAGTGCTCCTGCCAGCGCCAGTCGATGGGCTCGTCGGCGCGCTGGTAGCGGATGTCGGTCGACAGCCGGTACCCGGCCGCGGTGTTGTCCAGCGACGCGTGCACCATGTGCGCCGAGTGGACGACCATGTCGCCGGCCGCGTAGTCGGCGAGGAGCCACCGCGCGTCGTACTCCCGCGCCAGCGCCGGCAGGTCGGCGGTGAGCGAGGCGGCCGGGCGCTTCAGCGTGCCGGCCGCCTCCTCCGCGAGCACGCGCACGTGGCTGCCCTCCAGGTACACCAGACCGCCCAGCTCCACCGGGCAGTCGCCGAGCGGTATCCACGAGCTGAGCACCCGGTCCGTGCCCTCGCGGAGGTAGACGAGGTCGTAGTGCGCCTGCGTGGCCGTGCCCACGCCGGCCTCGCCGGGGCGGGTGTGGCGCAGGATCCTGCGCCGGTGCAGGAACGTCTCGCCGCCGAGGAACCACGCGTACCAGTCCCGCACTGCCGGCTGCGTGCAGAACGCGGCGTACTCCGGGCCCGGCACCACCCGGCCGAAGAGCGCCGCGCGCTGCTCGCCGCGCGGCAGTTCGGGGTCGACGTGCGCGAAGTAGAAGCGGCGGAACTCCCGTACGGCACCGGGGTCGAGCGCCCCCCGCAGCCACAGGTAACCGTCCCGCCGCAGCCGCTCCCACAGCGCCCCGCGGTCCTCCCGCTCGGCGTCCGGCACCGGGCGCAGCTCGCCGAGGCGGCGGGGCGACTCGTCGAGGACGTAGCCGTTGGAGGTGACCATAATCCCAGGATGACCCCGGGAGCCGCCCCGGGCCAGAGAGGCGCAGTCAGGTGCGTTCCTCGACGACTTCCAGGTTGACGAACCGGGGCTCGGAGCTGCACAGCTCCCGGAACTGCCGGGCGGCACGCTGGGTCTCCGGCAGGTCACTGTTGGCCATCGCCCGCTCAT
The DNA here is from genome assembly GCF_039531005.1 of Streptomyces synnematoformans. Taxonomy (NCBI): domain Bacteria; kingdom Bacillati; phylum Actinomycetota; class Actinomycetes; order Kitasatosporales; family Streptomycetaceae; genus Streptomyces; species Streptomyces synnematoformans. The sequence goes on along the minus strand of NZ_BAAAPF010000067.1, from coordinate 23,730 downwards.
ACGAGGGGAATTCGACGATGTCCACGTAGTGCCCGTTGTTCTCGCGGTCCCGGGTGTGCATTTCCCGGGACATCGTGCGTTTTCCTTCCGTTGCCTGCATCCATTCGTCCATGACGCGGCTCAACTCGGCTTCGTCACGGTCGGTCTCGTACTCGATGAGCTGAACGAACGCCATCTTTCCTCAGCCCTCCTTCGCGTACTCCTCCGCCATTCCGCCAGCGAAGTCGTAGAGGATGACCTGTTCGTCCCCGACGACCCAGGCGTCGTGTCCGGGCGGGCACACGAAGACGTCGCCGGGGCCCACCTCGGACTCCTGGCCGCCGTCCATGCGGATGTGCATGCGGCCCTGCACGACGTATCCGTTGTGGTGCACCAGGCAGCTGTCGGTACCCGCCAGGGGTTTCACCGACTCCGACCAGCGCCAGCCGGGCTCGAACGTGGCGACCGCGAAGTCGAGGCCGGTCATGTGCACCGCTTCGAGGTGACCGCGCGGGAAATCGCGCCGCTCGTCGGGCTTCTCGACAGTCTTTACTTCCAGCATTGCGATACCTCCCTTCCTACCGCATTTCCAGTGTGCGCCGCCCGGGCGGTGCGCGGCAAGAAAGGGAGGTTCGCGGGCGTTCCTACGTTCCGGAGTACGAGTGCAGGCCGTCGACGAAGATGTTGACGCCGTAGTAGTTGAAGAGGAAGCACAGGAACGCGGCGATCGCCAGGTACGCCGCCTTGCGGCCCTTCCACCCGGCCGTGGCGCGCGCGTGCAGGTAGCAGGCGTACGCGACCCAGGTGATGAACGACCAGACCTCCTTGGGGTCCCAGCCCCAGTAGCGGCCCCAGGCGCTCTCCGCCCAGATCGCGCCCGCGACGATCGTGAACGTCCAGAACGGGAAGACCGCCGCGTTCACCCGGTACGCGAACTTGTCCAGCGACGACGCCGCGGGCAGCCGGGCGAGCACCGAGTGCGCGAACGAGCCGGGCTGCGGGCCGCTCGGGTCGGCGAGCTTCGCCTCGTAGCGGTCGCGGAAGAGGTAGAGGACCGTCGCGACCGCGCCGAGGTAGAACAGCGCGCCGCAGGCGATGGCGAGTGAGACGTGGATCCACAGCCAGTACGAGTCGAGCGCGGGCACCAGCTGGTCGCTGTCGGTGTAGAGCACCGACACCGCCAGGCCCAGGTCCAGCAGGACCGTGGTGATGAGTGGCAGGCCCATCCAGCGGACGTTCTTGCCGGCCACCAGGAAGCCGAGGTACGAGGCGACCGCCACCATGGAGAACGTGGTGGAGAACTCGTACATGTTGCCCCACGGCGCCCGCTCCACCGACAGGGCGCGCGTCAGCACCCCGCCGGCGTGCAGCACGAAGGCCAGCACCGTGAGGGAGACCGCGACGCGGCCGTACACGTCTCCCTGCTCGTCGCCGCCCGCGGCGCCCGGCCCGTCGGGTACCTCCCGGCCGCCGCCGGGGGTGCGGGTGACGACCTTCGGCCGCTCCAGCACGGCGGTGCCGCCGCCGCGCTGCTTGACCGTGACGGTCACGGCGGGCGCGTCCGCGCCGGCCGCCTGCCCGGGGGTGAGCGCGGCGGAGGTCGTGGCCACGCGGCTGCGGCTGCCGAAGACCCACTCCCCGACATGCGCGAAGAAGGCGAGGGCGTAGACGGCCATCGCCGAGTAGATGAGGACGTTGCTGATGTCCGCCAGGTTCTGGTTGGTCGCGGCAGCGATGTTCACGCGCGCGCTCCTTCATCGGGCTTGGCTTCGGGCCCTTCGGGCTCGTCGGGTTCTTCTGACTCGGACTCGTTCTCGTCGGCCGCGGCCGCGTCGGCGGCGGGCTTGTCGGGCCCGGGCTCGTCGGACCCGGGCTGTTCGGGCGCTACGGACTCTACGGACGTCGCCCCGGCCGCCGCGGACCCACCCCCGGCAGCCCCGGACTCCGCCGACTCCGCCGCCGGGGCACCGCTGGTCTGCAGCTCCACCGCCAGGTCCGCCAACTCCTCCGGCAGCCGCGCGCTCTCGCTGCGCCCCAGCCCCGCCAGCTCCACGACCGTACGGCCGTCCGCCCCCGCCGCCGTACGCAGCCACACGCGCCGGCGCTGGATGAACAGCGAGCCGGCCAGCCCGACGATCGCGGCGATCGAGCCGGCCAGCGCCCAGTAGTTGCCGGGCTGCTGGGAGATCTGGAAGCTGGCCCAGCGCTCCAGGCGCTCGAACGTCAGCGTCCCCGCCCCGTTCGGCAGCGTGAACGTGTCGCCGGGCCGCAGCATCTGCCGCAGCGGCTCGCCGTTCTTCTGCTTGAACTGCTTCAGGTCCTCGGTGTCGAGCTGGTACACGTTCTGCGGCACGCCGGAGTCCAGGCCGAGGTTGCCGCGGTAGGCGTTGAGGAACAGCGCGGGGTACTCCGGCCCGGGGAACTGCGACACCATGCTGTCCTGCCGGCCGAGTTCGTTGAAGCCGCCGAAGGTCGGGGCGAAGACGCCCTGGAAGGCCAGCTGGTTCTTCTTGCCGTTCTCGTCCCGGTAGTCCGGGACCTTGATCGCGCCCGTGGAGGTGTGGTTGCCGTCCTGCGGCAGGAACGGCACCGGCCCGGTGAACGCCACGTCGCCCTGGCCGTCGCGGACCGTGACGACGGGCGCGTAGCCGTGGCCGATGAGGAAGACCTTGGTGTCGTCGATCTGCAGCGGGTGGTTGACCTCGACTCGCTCCTTGTGCTGCTCGCCGTCGGCGCCTTCCCACCAGGTCAGGTCGGCGTAGAACTCGCGCGCCGTGCCACGCTGCGGCCCGCTCTGCTCGAACGTCGCCTCGAAGTCGTCCAGCGTGAAGCCGAAGGAGTCGAGGTCGGCGCCGAACGCGGAGTCCTGGAAGTCGTCGTACTGCGTGAGGGTGTTGGCGAAGCCGCCGCCCTCGACGATCAGCTTGCCGCCCTCGACGCGGAAGAGGTTCCCCGCGGCGAAGGCGACGAGGAGGACGAAGAGCGCGATGTGGAACAGCAGGTTGCCGGCCTCGCGCAGGTAGCCCTTCTCGGCGGAGACCGCGCCGCCGCCGTCGCCGGCCGGCGCCACGGCGTAGCGGAAGCGGCGCCGCCGGAAGACCCGCTCGGCGGCCTCGCGTACCTCGGCCGGGTCGGCCTCGGTCTCCCAGGTGGTGTACGCGGGCAGCCGGGTCAGGTTGCGCGGGGCGCGCGGCGGGCGGGCGCGGAGCTGGCCGACGAACTGCCAGGAGCGCGGGATGATGCAGCCGGCCAGCGAGACGAACAGCAGGATGTAGATCGCCGAGAACCACACCGAGCTGTAGACGTCGAAGAGCTGCAGCCGGTCGTAGATCGGGGCCAGCGTCTCGTGCCGCTCCCGGAACTGGTTGACGGCGATCTCGTCGACCGAGTTCTGCGGGATGAGCGACCCGGGCACGGCGCCGAGCGACAGCAGGAACAGCAGTATCAGTGCCACCCGCATCGACGTCAGCTGGCGCCAGAACCAGCGCGCCCACGTCACCAGCTCCCGCCCGAAGGAGCCGCCGTGCGGCTCCGGGCTCCGCGGCGCGTCCTCGACCGGCGCCGTGGACAGCTGGGAGGCCGCGGCCGTCAGCTCGCGCTCGTCGGTCGTCGTCATGGCTCAGACCTCCACCGTGAAGTTCGACGACCAGATCTGCATCTCGTTGATGATGCGGTCCCAGGCGCCCGTCAGCAGCAGGATGCCGGTCACGACGAGCATCCCGCCGCCGGTTCGCATGACCCACACATAGTGCTTCTTGACCCAGGCGAACGCCCCGAGCGCCCGGCGGAAGGCGACGGCGGCGATGATGAACGGCAGCCCCAGGCCCAGGCAGTACGCCACCGTCAGCAGCGCGCCGCGGCCGGCGCTCGCCTCGTTCGTGGACAGCGCGAGCACCGAGATCAGCGTCGGCCCGATGCACGGCGTCCAGCCGATGCCGAAGACCATGCCGAGCATCGGCGCCCCGGCCAGCCCCACCGCGGGCCGCTTGTGGATCCGGAACTCCCGCTGCGTCAGCCCGCCGAGCGTGCGGCCCAGCACGCCCATGAACATCAGCCCGAGCAGTATCGTCAGCGCCCCGACGACCTTGGAGATCGTCTCCCGGTGTGCGAGGAGGTTGTTGCCGACGCCGCCGAAGAACGCGCCGGTGGAGACGAAGACCGCGGTGAAGCCGAGGACGAAGAGCGCGGCGCCCGCGGCCATGCGCCCGCGGCGGGCGTTCTCCAGGTCGGTGCCGCTGACCCCGGTGACGTAGCTGAGGTAGCCGGGGACGAGCGGGAGCACGCAGGGGGAGAAGAAGGACACCAGGCCACCGAAGACCGCCACCGGCAGGGCCAGCAGCAGGGCCCCGGTGAGCACGGTCTGGTTCGGTTCCATGGTGTTACGTCACTTCACTTCTCTTTGATGACCGGGTTGAGCGCCTTGCGCAGCTCCTTCTCGGAGAGCGGCTTGAGGGCCCGTACGGCGATCTTCCCCTCGCGGTCGAGGATGAGCGTGGAGGGGATGGCCTGGGGCGCGAGGCTGTTCTTCGGGAACTTCAGGATCAGCTTCCCGTCCGGGTCGTACAGGCTCGGGTACTTGATGCTGTGGGTGCGGTCGAACGCCCGCGCGTTGGCCGGGTTGAGGTCGCGGGTGTTGATGCCGATGAACTGTACGCCCTGGTCGGCGGTGTCCTCGGAGACCTTGCGCAGGTTCGGTGCCTCGGCGATGCAGGGGGCGCACCAGGAGCCCCAGACGTTGAGGACGACGACCTTGCCGCGGTAGTCGGCGAGCGAGAGCTGCTTGCCGTGGGTGGTCTCGCCGGAGATGTCGGGTGCGGCGAGGCGGTCGCCCTTGTCGACCACGGTCAGCTCGCCGGTGCCGCTGACGAACTGGGTGTTGCCGCCGGACGACGTCGCGTCCTCGCCGCACGCGGTCAGCACCAGCGTGCCGGCCGCAACCGCGGCGGCGGCCGCGACGGTCCGGCGGTGGAGCCTCCTCGCAGAAATCATGTGAAAAGTTTCGCATGGGCCGGAGAGGGATCTTCCCCACCCCCCTGTAGCGCCGCGCGGCGCGGCGGGGGCGCCGGTCAGCCGCCCGGGCCGTACGGGCCGGGCGGGAGGAGGCCGCCCCGTGGCACCCCCGCCCCTGCCCCGCCGGCTACTACCGCCGCGGGGCGTTGGCGGCGGCACCGCGGATGGCGCCGCGGCCGAACTTGCGCTGCGCCCCCGCGAGCAGGTGCGGCGGCACCAGGTCGCGGGCGGGCTCGCTGTAGCCGACGGAGACGATGTCGTCGCCGTCGAACGTGAACGTCGTCAGCGACGCCAGCGTGCACTGCCGCGACCGTGGGTCGTGCCACAGCCGCCGGCCCTCGGCGAAGCTGCGCAGCACCCAGATCGGCAGCTGATGGCTGACGCAGACGGCCTCGTGGCCGCGGGCGGCCTCGCGCGCGGACTGCAGCGCGCCCGTCATCCGTACGACCTGCTCGATGTACGGCTCGCCCCAGGAGGGGCGGAAGGGGTTGGTGAAGTACTTCCAGTTCGCCGGCTTGCGCAGCGCGCCGTCGCCGACGCCGAACGCCCGTCCCTCGAAGGCGTTGGCCGCCTCGATGAGCCGGTCGTCGGTCATGACGTCCAGGCCGTGCGCCTTCGCCACGGGCGCGGCGGTCTCCTGCGCGCGCTCCAGCGGGGAGGAGACGACGTACCGGACGTCCCGTCCTGCGAGGTGCTCGGCGACCCGCTCGGCCATCTGCCGGCCCAGGTCGGAGAGGTGGTAGCCGGGGTTGCGGCCGTAGAGGACGCCGTCGGGGTTGTGGACCTCACCGTGGCGCACCACGTGCACGACGGTGAGAATCCCTTCATCTTTACCGGGCATGTCAGCCATTCTGGACCGTCCCTACTCCCGGCCCGCTGTCCGGCCCGCCGCCCCGCCCCCGGCGCGGGCCGCCGCCCGGGCGGCCGCCGGCAGCGCGGCGGCGATGCGCTCGATCTCCGTGTCGCCGATCGCCGTCGAGACGAACCAGCACTCGAAGGCGGACGGCGGCAGGTAGACGCCCTCGGCGAGCATCGCGTGGAAGAACGCCGTGAACTGCTCCGTACGCTGCGCCTTCGCACCCTCGTAGTCGACGACGGGGGCGTCGGAGTCGGTGAAGAAGACGGAGAACATGGTGCTCGCCGTCTGCACCCGGTGCGCGACGCCCTCCTTGCTCAGCGCCTCCGTGACGAGCTGCCGCAGCCGCCCCGACACGTCGTCCAGCGTCTCGTACGCCGCGTCGTCCAGCAGCCGCAGCTGCGCGAGCCCGGCGGCGGTGGCCACGGGATTCCCGGAGAGCGTGCCCGCCTGGTACACGGGCCCGGCGGGCGCCAGCCGCCCCATGACGTCCGCCCGGCCGCCGAACGCGGCCGCGGGGAAGCCGCCGCCCATGACCTTGCCGAAGGTCATGAGGTCCGGCGTCACGCCGTCGACCCCGTACCAGCCGGCCCGGGAGGTGCGGAAGCCGGTCATCACCTCGTCCGACACGTACAGCGCGCCGTGCTCGGCGCACAGGTCCTTCAGCCCCTGGTTGAAGCCGGGCAGCGGCGGCACCGCACCCATGTTCCCGGGGGACGCCTCGGTGATCACGCAGGCGATCTCACCGGGGTGCTCTTCGAACGCCGCGCGGACAGCTGCCAAATCGTTATACGGCAGTACGAGGGTCTCGCCGGCCTGTGCCCCGGTGACCCCCGGGGTGTCCGGCAGCCCCAGGGTGGCGACCCCGGAACCGGCCGCGGCGAGCAGCGCGTCGACGTGTCCGTGGTAGCACCCGGCGAACTTCACGACCTTCGCCCGGCCCGTGAACCCGCGCGCCAGCCGGATCGCCGACATCGTCGCCTCGGTGCCGGAAGAAACGAGTCGTACCTGCTCAGCGGGGGTAACCCGGGAAACGATCTCCTCCGCGAGCGCCACCTCACCGGCCCCCGGAGTGCCGAACGACGTACCGCGCGCGACGGCCTCCTGCACCGCGGCGGTCACCTCGGGGTGCGCGTGGCCGAGGATCATCGGCCCCCACGAACACACGAGATCGACGTACGCGCGGCCGTCGGCGTCCGTCAGGTACGGACCCTTCCCCGACACCATGAACCGGGGCGTACCGCCCACGGCGCGGAAGGCGCGCACCGGAGAGTTCACGCCGCCCGGTGTCACGGCGGCCGCACGGTCGAAGAGCTTCTGCGAGACTGGAGCCTGGTACGGATAAGTCACGCAAGCCATGGTCTCAGAGTTGCAAGGCGACCCGCGCCGGGGTGTTTCGCCGGCCCGCTGCTGGGGAGGTAGCTGAGACGATGATCGGGTTGCGCGGCGGGGGCAGTGCACATCTGAAAGCAGTCGGGTGGAGATATGCATCGCGGTGGCGAACTGGGCGAGGGCACCGATGACCGAGGGCCCCGGCGCGCCAGGTCGGGACGCCATCGCCGGGTGAACCACGGCGGCGAGGGCGTGAACAGGAACGACAGCCGGTCCGGCGGCGTGACGTACAAGTACTTCGGCGCGCCCGACGGCGCCACGGCGGCCCGGGTGCCCATCTCTATGCGCCCGGAGGAACTGGGCGGCGACGAGCTGGGCCAGGGCGGCCTCTTCGCCAAGGTGAAGCCCGAGACGATGTCCGCGATGGTCCTCACCGGCATCGAGGGCATACCGCTCCACAAGGTCCCGCCCCTGGAGCTGGTCGTCCTCCACCCCGACTACGCGGTGGTCCGCCTCCCCATGACGGTCGTCGACCCCCTCCGCGGCATCGGCGAGGAAGAGGTCGGCGCCGCCGCGTTCATCTGGTCCACGGTCCCCGACCGCGGCGGCCCCCGAGACGCCTTCGACGTCTACCGGATGCTCCACGAGTGGCAGGAGTTCGCGGAGCGGCTCAACGAGGCGGGGCACCAGCCGTACTGCCTGGTGTGGCCCTGACGGTCGGAGTGGTCTCGCCGATGCGGTGAGTCTTGGCCGTCGGCGCACATCGTCGGCGAGGGAAGTCGATGGCGGCGGCTTCGCCGCGTGGCAGCGGTGCGGGGTTCGGACGTTGTGCTGGCGCCCGGCCTCCTGTCTCAGAGGGGAGGCCGGGCGGTGTGGTGCTAGGCCGCTGCTTTGCGTGGTGCTGTCTTCTCCGGGAGGCGGGTGCGGTTGTGGCGGCGGGTGCCGCGGGCTCCCGGGGTCTTGGGGCCGGCGGGCGTCGTGGCGGTCGTGGTGGGGGTGACCGGGGTGCCGGCGGGGGTGCGGGCGCCGGTGATGCGGGCCAGTTCCGGGTCGCCGGGCCGGATGCGGGTGGTGCGTGCGGTGATGCCGGCCGTGGTGATCAGGCGGGTCATCTCGCGGTGCTGGTCGGGCAGGACGAGGGTCACCACGCTGCCGGACCCGCCCGCGCGGGCGGTGCGGCCGCTGCGGTGGAGGTAGTCCTTGTGGTCGGCGGGCGGGTCGACGTTGACGACCAGGTCGAGGTCGTCGACGTGGATGCCGCGGGCGGCGACGTTGGTGGCGACCAGCGCGGTGACGTCGCCGCGCTTGAACCGCTCCAGGGTGCGGTTGCGCTGGGACTGGGACTTGCCGCCGTGCAGCGCCGCGGCCCGTATCCCGTTGGCCAGCAGGTGCCGGGTCAGCCGGTCGGCCGCGCGCTTGGTGTGCAGGAACAGCAGCACCCGGCCGTCGCGGGCGGCGATGTGGGTGGCGGCCGTCCGCTTGTCGTCGTCCGCGACGTGCAGCACGTGGTGCTCCATGGTCGTCACCGTCGCGGCCGACGGGTCGACCGAGTGGACGACCGGGTCGGTGAGGAAGCCCCGTACCAGCCGGTCGACGTTGCGGTCCAGCGTGGCCGAGAACAGCATCCGCTGGCCGTCTGCCCGCACCTGCCGCAGCAGCGCGGTGACCTGGGGCAGGAAGCCCATGTCGGCCATCTGGTCGGCTTCGTCCAGGACGGTGATGCGCACCTGGTCCAGGCGGCAGTCCCCGCGGTCGATCAGATCCCGCAGCCGTCCCGGGGTGGCCACGACCACCTCGGCGCCGTCGCGCAGCGCGGCGGCCTGCCGGGCCGGGGACATGCCGCCGACCACCGTGGCGAGCCGCAGCTGTGCCGCCCGGGCGTAGGGGGAGAGGGCCTCGGTGACCTGCTGGGCCAGTTCGCGGGTGGGTACCAGGACGAGCGCGAGCGGGTAGCGGGGGGTGGCGCGCCGGCCGGCGGTACGGGCCAGCAGGGCCAGGCCGAAGGCCAGGGTCTTGCCCGAGCCGGTGCGGCCGCGGCCGAGGACGTCCCGGCCGGCCAGCGAGTCGGGGAGGGTGGCCGCCTGGATGGGGAACGGGACGCTCACGCCCTGCTGCCGCAGCGTCGTCAGCAGTGCGGACGGCATGTCCAGGTCGGCGAACGACGCGGCCGGGGGCAGCGCGGGCGTGGTGTTCGCCGGCAGTGCGAACTCACCCTGCACGGCGGCGGGTTTCCCGCGGCCGGACCGGCGCGGGGTCTGACCACGCGAACGGCGGCGGACCGGGTCGTTGTGGGCACGGGGTGTCCTGCGGTTCACGAAAACCTCCTCGTCACGGCGCGTGTCGAGGAGATCCCGGCGGAGCGGAGCCGCACGGAAGCCGCAGGAACGGGCCGGGGAATGGGCGATCGGCGGCGCGGTGCGCAGAGCGCACCGGCCGCCGGGCACGGGCCCGCGCCATGCGGCGCAAGCCCGTGCTCGTGACTTGCGCCACGTCCTCGGATCAGGCGTCAGACGAGGGTGATGTTCTCCGCCTGCAGACCCTTCTGGCCCTGTACGGCGTCGAACTCCACCCGCTGGCCCTCGGCCAGCTCACGGAAACCCTGAGCGTTGATGTTGGAGTGGTGGGCAAAGACGTCGGCGCCGCCGTCGTCCTGGGCGATGAAGCCGAAGCCCTTTTCACTGTTGAACCACTTCACGGTGCCTGTGGCCATGTCTTTTTCTCCTTCTGGTGGCAGTACCGGAGATCCGCACGGTGCGCGATCCCGCGTCGCCGCGATGATTACCCGGTCCGGAAAGCACCGGAGAAACAGAAATGCGCCTGAAGCTCAAAGCCAGCAGGCGCACACAAAGTACATGGGAACCACAACTGCAACTGCCGCCTAGCCTAGCACGTGCGGCCCGCGATTCCGGTATCGCAGGTCACAGGGGTCGGACGGCCGGTGATCCAGGACGGCTCCCCCGGTGGCGCCCGGGGCGTTTCGCGGCCCGCTCCCGGCCTCCGGTGATCTCCGGCTCTTTGACATCGGCGCGGAAAATACGTCCAATGGGGCGTAAGGGCCTCCGGCCCATACCATGAAGGACTGGCATGCGCGATCTTCTCGATCGGCTGCGCACAATCGAATCCCGGCAGCGGGCGCTCTGCGCCGAGTACGCCGCGGTGATCCGCGCGATCGTCGCGAAGGCCGGTGGAGTCAGCCAGGCAGCGACCCTGCTGGGCCTGGACCCCAAGACCGTTCGGGCGCGTGAACGCGCCGCAGGCGTGGTGATGGTCGTCTATCGCGGCGGCCGCACCGCGAAGGCCGGGCCCGGGGGACGGCGGTACGGCGAGACGGGTCACGGCGAGGACAGCCGGGCCCAACTGGACGCCGACCGGACGGGCTTCACCGTCGCCCGCGACAAGCGGGCGTTACTTCGCGCCGTCGTCTACGTCGTCGACGGCCGCGTCGTCCGGGTCCGGGAAGTCCGGGACGGGCCGTGGTACGAGGACGCCCGCGGCAGGGTCGTCCTGCCGCTCGGGCCCCCGCTGACCTCCGCCGACCTGGCCCGCAGCCTGCCCACCCTTCCCCTGGCCCTCGGGGACCGCAGACCGATGGTACGGGGCAGGATCCGCGAGCACATCGCCCTGTGACGCGGGTGCGACAACCGCCGGGAGGGAGGAGTTCCCACCCCCGGGTGTCCTCCCGGTCCGCCTCGCCGCCGTCCCGCGGGACGACCGGCGGGTACCCACCTACGTAACGCCGAAGAAAGGACGCATTCACCATGACCGCATCCCCCGCCCCCGCAGCCCGTGCCCGGCCGCCGAACGAGTCCGGCAGTGACTTCGCCCGGCTGTCGAAGAAGATCTCCGACGCCGGCCTGATGTCCCGCCGCCCCGGCTACTACGCGGTCCGCATCGCGGCCGTGGCCGCGTGCTACGCCGCCGCCTGGACCGTCTTCGGGTTCGTCGGCGCCAGTTGGTGGACGCTGGCGGTGGCCGCCGCACTCGCCGTGGTCTTCGGCCAGGTCGCCCTGGTCGCCCACGACGTGGCACACCGCCAGGTGTTCCGGCTGCGCCGGGCCAGCGAGACGTCCGGCCGGATCGCCGGCGCCGCCATCGGCATGGGCTACGAATGGTGGCAGGACAAGCACACCCGCCACCACGCCAACCCCAATCACGAGGAGCGCGACCCCGACCTCTCCCCCGACATCCTGGTCTGGACGCCCGAGCAGGCGCGGGCCGCCCGGGGGCTGCCCCGCCTGCTCGGCCGCTGGCAGGCCGCGCTGTTCTTCCCGCTGCTCACCCTTGAGGGCATCAACCTGCACGTCGCCGGCGTGCGTGCGCTGGCGGGCCGCCAGGTCAAACACCGAACGCTGGAGGGCACGCTGCTGTTCGCGCACCTCGCGGGGTACCTGGCGGTGCTGTTCCTGGTCCTGCCGCCCGGCATGGCGCTCGCCTTCCTCGCCGTCCACCAGGGCCTGTTCGGCCTCTACCTCGGCTCCGTCTTCGCCCCCAACCACAAGGGCATGCCGACGCTGTCCGGCCGCGATCTCCCGGACTTCCTGCGCCGCCAGGTGCTCACCTCGCGCAACGTGCGCGGCGGCCGGTTCCTCGACCTGGCGCTGGGCGGGCTGAACTACCAGATCGAGCACCACCTCTTCCCGAGCATGCCCAGCCCGCATCTGGCGAAGGCGCAGGCCATCGTCCGGCGCCACTGCCGGGAACTGGGTGTGTCCTACGCGGAGACGGGGCTGTTCACCTCGTACAAGCAGGCGCTGCGCAGCCTGCACGAGGCCGGTGCCCCGCTACGCGGCGCGGCCCGGGCGGCCTGATGTGCCGTCGCGGCCGGGCCGCCGGGGCGCGGCGGAGTAGGGTGGTGAACACCGAGGGCTCTTCGCGTGCCGACTTCATGGTCGGCTCCGTTCCCGGCGCACGGATACTCCGGGCCGGCGTGACCGCCGCCCGAGATGGGTCCTGCCTCATGACGGCCATGTCCGTTCCCCGCGGCCCTGCATGGGCTGCCAGTCCCACCCCGCCGACGCCCGCGTGGCTCCAGCCGGCGGAAGAGGGCGCGGTGGCACCGGGCGCCGCCCGGCTGCCCGGCATCCCCCGCAAGCCGGTGCGACGTCCGGGCCGGCCCGCGGTGGCGGGCCCGGGCCCCCGCCCCGAGGTGGGCGACCACGTCGACCACCGCGTACGGCGCGACCACCGGGACGGCGGTCGCGGCAGGCGCCGCCCGAGCAGCCGGGCACGCAGATGCGCCCGGCACCGCGGGGCGGGCACGCGATGACCGCGGAGACCGGCGACGGCCACGCGGCGGTGCCGCCGGCCGCACGGCCGCGGTCGCTGCCCGCACCGGGCTTCGCGGAGGTCCGCATCGTCGCGGCCGGCCCCGAAACGGCTCGCCAGATCGCCGAGGTGCTCCGCCTGCGCTTCGCGGCCGACGAACAACGCAGCTACCCCGCAGGAGACGACGGCCAGGGCACTCGGCTCCACCTCACGATCGACACCGTCCACGTCCCCGAGGCGGTCGGACCGTCCCGTCTCCGCCTCGTCACCGGCCACCCGCACGCCGACGAACTCTGAACCCTTCCGGGATAGAATGAAACGAGAAAAGTACGCCTTTTGTCGATTTTGATCGACCCTGTCGGCGACCGCCTGACCGCCCGCGACGGTGCGCATGGTCCGACGGCACCCGCCCCGTGACGCCGTCCGGCGGTCCGCACGAAGGGGCACCGCATGAACGACAACGACTCCGACTCCGACGTAAACGCACACCAGACCACCTCACAGCCGGGCCCCGGCATGGCGGACATTCGCATCATCGCCGGATCCCCCGAGACGGCACGGGAGATCGCAGAGGTGCTCCGCGACCGCTTCGCCGCCACCGAGCAGCGCAGCTATCCCACGGCAGAAGCACACGGCGGCACCCGGCTCCACTTCACCGTGGACACCACCCTCGCCCCCGACCCGCCCGGCCCGCCCCGGCCGCGCCGCGTCACCAGGCACCCGCACTCGGACGAACTGTAGGACACACGTCCGTCAGCGGTGCGGTCGCATCGCCTTCGCTGCCCGTGGTGATCTGCGGCCGAGGAGTAGACTGAGGGTACCGAAGGCAGTTCGTGCGCAGACTTCCGTGCCTGCGCCGTTTTCGGTGCACACAAGCCCGGGCCGCGGCGCAGCCCGCCCGGAGCGAGGTCGGCAGCACCATGATCACGACCACTCTCTCCCCATCCGCAACCGAAGACCGGCGCACCCCGTCGCCTACGCGGCTGTCGCTCACCCCCGCCGGCACCACGCCGACGGCGCTGGACGGCGCCTGGTGGCCCCGCTCCCGCGACCTGGCCGCCGAGCTGCCCGCCCTGGTCGCCCTCCTGGACCCGCTGTGGGGGCGGATCGTCCGCCTCGCGGTGAACTCCACTTACTGGCCGGTGATGCCGCGCAGGCTCCCGGTCAGCGGACACGTGGTCAAGGTGGGCTGGTTCACCGCCGAACTGGACCCCCACAGCATGCTCCTGCGCTCCTACGGCGCCGGCCGCTGGGACCTGCTGGTCATCCCGCCCGAGACCGCACCGGAGACCGCCGCCTGGCTGATGGCCGCCGCCGTCCATCCCGCGCGGGTGCAGACCGCGAGCCGGCTGATGCAGGCAGCCGCGGACCACCCGCGGTCAACCGAGGCCGACACGGCGCAGCAGGCGGTCTGGGACTCCGAAGGCGGACGTACCGCGTCCCCGCGTACGGCGCACCCGCCGGGCCCGACCGCCCGGCGGGCCCGCACAGAGAAGGAGTGAACGTCGTGGAGACCCTTGTCACCATCCTCATCATCCTCGGCGCGATCGCGCTGGGCGCGCTCATCCTCCACCTGCTCAACTCCCAGCGGGAGGAACGCCTCGCCAACCACTACTACACGCCCTCCCGCCGCCGGAAGGACGGCGGCAAGCCCCGGCGGGCCACGCCCAAGGGGCCGCTGCCCGGGCGAAGGTAGGCGTGGCGCGGCGGGCCGGTGGCGGGGGAGGACGTGCCGGCCTGCTGCGTTGGTTTCCCGTACGGCGGCGAGCGCGCTCCGTCCGGCGGCGGCCGGGGTACGGACCGGGCGGTGCGGGCAACCCGCCCGGTGCGGCCGGGCCCCCTCCCCGGTGCGCGGTGGTAGGACAGGGGCGACGGGACCGGAGCGGCAGCGGGAGCGAGCATGGCGGTGGGGAACGCGGAAAACATCGACGAGGTCGTGGACGGGCTGGCCGGGATCGTGCGGGACGCCGTCCGCGACGGGGACCGGGCCGGGTACTTCGCGGCGCTGTACCGGCAGGTGACCGTGGAGGTCCGTACGGCCATCCACGAGGGGCGGTTCGACGACGGCGCCCGCATGGACCGCTTCGACACGCTCTTCGGCAACCGCTACTTCGAGGCGTACGACGCCTGGCGCCGCGACCGGAGCGGGCCGCGCTGCTGGCGCACGGCGTTCGGGCTGCTGGACGACGACACCGTCATCGTCCAGCACCTGGTCCTCGGAGTGAACGCGCACATCAACCTCGACCTCGCCCTCGCGGCCGCGCGGACCTCGCCGGGCGCGGACATCCGGTCGCTCCGGCGCGACTTCCTCCTGATCAACGACATCCTCGCGGGGGTCGTGCTGAAGGTGGAGGACGCGGTCGGCGCCGTCTCGCCGCTCCTGTCGCTGCTGGACGCGGTCGGCGCCCGTACGGACGAGCGGATCCTCGACTTCAGCGTGCGCCAGTCCCGCGAGGAGGCGTGGCACAACGCCGTCCTGCTCGCCGGCCAGAACGAAGAGGAGCGCGCGGCCACCCTTGAACGGCTCGACGTCCGCGCCGAGGTGCTCGCCCGGCTGATCGCCCGCCCGGGCGGGCTCGTCCGGCCGGCGCTGCAGCTGATCCGCGGCACCGAGAGCGACGACGTGCCCGCCGTCATCGCCCACCTCGACGGGGCCATGGAGCGCGAGCACGGCGCGGCCGCGCGTCAGTCCCCGTAGTCCGGGTCGAGGGGCCGCCGTGCGGTCGCCCGCTCACCGGAGGGCCGCGGCGGCGATCCGGGCGGCCAGGGCGTCGAGGACCGCCTCGTGCGCCTGGTCGACGTCGATGTCCAGCCAGAGCCGCCGCCCGTCGCCCGCACCTTCGCCGCTGACGGCGAAGGTGAAGAACGAGCAGCAGCCGCCCTCCAGCTCCGCCAGCTCCCGGACCCGCTCCTCGACCCCCGGCCCGCCCGTCAGCCCGAGCCGCAGCCGGAGCGGCCGCGGCCGGGTCACCGAGGCCGCCCGCTCCGCGAACAGCGCGTCCCACTCGGCGACCCGCAGGGGCTGCTCCGCGGTGGGCAGCGTGCAGGACTGCGGTACCCAGGCAAGATCGCTCATCGCGCTCACTCCCGTCGTCGCGCCCCCCCGTCAGGGGGCACCTTCGACGGTAGCCCGCGCCCGGGTACCGACGGCGGCCCCCGGCCCGGGCGGCGGGCGCGGGGGCCGCCGCGGCGGCTACGCCGCCGGCGGGGCGTCCTGGAAGCGCGGGGCGCGCATGTGGGCGAGGCTGTCCAGCTTGTGGACGCGCTCGTCGTGGCCGATCTGGCGGAGCAGGTCCGCCACCGAGGCGTAGCGCCCGTACTCGTCGGCGTACGTCCCGGGGTCCGGCTCCTGCGCCAGCTCCGGGTGGTCGGCCACGTAGGCCATGTACTCGTGCTCCGCGTGGTCCTCGAAGTCGGCGTTGAGGCGGTAGCTCCACTCCGGCTTGACGAGGAACAGCACCCAGGACACGTGGTAGTAGAAGAAGGCCACGACCCACGGTGCCAGCCGGTGCAGCACGAACGACTGCCGCTGCCCGTTCCGCTGGATCAGGTCCTGCAGGATCAGCAGGTGCCACTGCTCGTTGTCCTGCTCCTCGCGGGTCTCCTCGATCCGCTCGTGCACGCGCTTGGCGAGCGCGGAGCGGTGCCGGACGCGGGAGAGCGCGTGGTAGCCCATGCGCTCCCACGCCTGGTACGGGACGCGGGCGATGAACTCCAGCATCGCGAACTTCACCAGCGTGCGCTCGCGTCCGTAGACGAGGTCCATCTGCTTGAACAGCGCCCGGGCCAGCAGCCCGTAGCGCAGCCGCGGTGCCGCCAGCGTCTCGCGCTGGGCGGCGTGCAGTTCGGCGGCGGTCAGCTTGGGCGGGCCGCCGTGGGCGGCCGGGGCGGCCGGCGCGGCCGAGGCGGCCGGGGCGGGGCGGGTGGCGGGCTTGACGGCGGTGGTCGTCGGCATGGTGTGTCCCGTTCGCTCGCGGTCGTCGTGCGGATCGTCGAATGCCTCGATGATCCGCGGACTCACGCCCCTCGCGCGTCGGCCGGCGAGATGCCGTTTCCGTACGACACGGGGCGACACCCGGCGCCCCGCCCGTGCTCCCGCCGGCGCCCGCGCGGCGGTCCGGTCATCCTTCGGGCGTAGGGGCGGACTGCAGGCCGCGGAGCTTTGCGGGGTTCAGCTGGATGTGCAGGTGCCGGACGAGGCCGCCGGCCAGGTCGTACGACATCGACCCGATGACCGTGCCGCCCTGGACGATGAGGATGCCGGGCTCGCCGTTGATCGTCGCGGCGCGCAGCCGTACGCCCGCCGAGACGGGCTTCCGCAGCACGCCGAGCACCCAGCGGCCCACGTGGTCCGGGCCGTGCAGCGGGCGGCGGGCCGCGCTGACCACGCCGCCGCCGTCGCTCCAGGCGATGACGTCGGGGGCGAGCAGCTCCATGACCGCGTTCAGGTCGCCGCCCGCGGCGGCGGCCATGAAGCGGGTGGTGACCTGGGCGCGGCGGTCGGCGTCGGCGTCGAAGCGGGGGCGG
This sequence comes from Streptomyces synnematoformans, assembly GCF_039531005.1. Lineage (NCBI taxonomy): Bacteria > Bacillati > Actinomycetota > Actinomycetes > Kitasatosporales > Streptomycetaceae > Streptomyces > Streptomyces synnematoformans. The sequence continues at coordinate 6,761 of NZ_BAAAPF010000067.1, read as the reverse complement.
CGGGCGTCGACGTGCTTGCGCGCGCGGTGCGCGATCTGCCGGACGGTCGGCTCGGGGCGGTCGAGGAACCCGGCGATCTCGGCGTGCGAGAAGCCGAACGCCTCGCGGAGCACGAACACCGCGCGCTCGACGGGCGACAGGGTCTCCAGCACCACGAGCATGGCCGTCGAGACGGTCTCCGTCAGCTCGGCGTCGTCGGCGACGTCCGGCGAGGTGAGCAGCGGCTCGGGGAGCCAGGGGCCGACGTAGCGCTCGCGGGTGGCGCGGGCGGAGGTGAGGCGGTTGAGGGAGAGGTTGGTGACGGTGCGGACGAGGTACGCGCGGGGGTTGCGGACGGCGGCGCGGTCGGCCTGGTGCCAGGCCAGCCAGGCGTCCTGGAGTACGTCCTCGGTGTCGGCGACGCTGCCGAGGAGGCGGTACGCGGTGCCGAAGAGGAGCCGGCGGTGGGCGGCGAAGGGGTCGTCGGCGGGCGGTTCCGCGGGCGGGGGCGGCGGTTCCCCGGGCGCGGGCGCGTCGTACGCGGCGCGCGCGTCTGCCGCACCACGCGCGTCTTCCGGTTCCGCCTTGCGCGTAATCTCCGCTGCCCCGCGCGCCGCTTCCGCCCCGCGCGCCTCCTCCGGCTCCCGCTCCCCGTCGGCCATCCGCCCATGCTCCCCGCCCCCGGCCGCCCCGGCAAGAACCTCACCGCGTCGCCCGACCGCCCCGCGACAGCACCGCGGTGACGTTCATCCGCCTGCTCAGCCGGTAGATCACCACCGGGCTGGCGCTCACCAGCGCCTTGTAGCGCACCGCCCACCGCCCCCGCAGGTACGTCCGCCGGGGCGTGTCGTCCGCGTACGTGAACTGGATCACCGCGTCCCGCCGCCCCAGGCTCACCGGCTGGTGGAAGTACCCGTACCGGAACCGCCGCACCGCCCGCCCGCGCAGCGTCCGCGCGAGGGCGTCCGCGACGTGCTGGGCCGTGGGCAGCCCGCTCTGGCACGTGCCGTGCACCTGCCCCCACGGCTGCCGTACGGCAGCCGCGTCGCCGATCGCGTACACCTCCGGGTGCGACACCGACCGCAGCCGGTCGTCCACGACGACCAGCCCGCGGGCGTCCGTCTCGATCCCGGAGCGGGCCGCGAGATCCGACACCCGCACGCCGGTCGTCCACAGCGTCAGGTCGGACGGAACGGGTTCGGCGCCGGCCAGTTCGACAGCGTCGGGCAGCACGTTCGTGACCTCGACCCCGGCGCGTACGGTCACGCCGAGGCGCGCCAGCGTGCGGTCCAGGTACGCGCGCGCCCGGGTGCCCATCATCGAGCCGGGCACGCCGCGGCTGAGGAGGGTGACCCGCAGCCCGGGGTGGCTCTCGGCGAGTTCGGCTGCGGCCTCGACGCCGGTCAGGCCGCCGCCGACGACGGTGACCCGGCCCCCGGCGGCGGCCAGGGCGGGCAGGCGGGTGCCGAACTCGTGGGCGGTGCGCGGGTCGTTGAGGGTGACGGCGTGCACGTCGGCGCCGGGGACGCGGGTGGCGTCGGTGCTGCTGCCGAGGGCGTAGACGAGGGTGTCGTACGGAACGGCCTCGGGCCCCCGCGCCGCCGGGTCGTCGTCGCCCGCGCCCGGTGCCGTCCGCTCGACCGTCACCCGCCGGGCCTGCGTGTCGATGGCCACGGCGCGGCCCTGCACGAACGCGACGCCCGTGCCCGCGAGCAGGTCCGCGATGCGGTGGTCGGCGAGCTGCTGGCCGGTGGCGACCTGGTGCATGCGCAGTCGCTCGGTGAACCGCGGCGAGGGGTTCACGAGCGTGATCCGGGTGCCGAGGCGGCGGGTGCGGTGGGCGGTGCGGACGGCGGCGAACATGCCGGCGTAGCCGGCGCCCACGATGACGATGCGGTGGCCGCGGGGGTGGGTGGTGGTGGTCATCTCGGTGCCTCCGGTGGTCGGCGCGCTCTGCGGCCCCGCGGGAGTGCGGGAGCGACCATGGGACAGACGACCGGGGCGGTACGTGACGGGCGGGGACGTGAGCCGCGTCACGCGGGAGGCGTGCGTGCGGGCGGGGCGCGGCGACGGCGGGGGTGCGGTGCGTACGGGACGTCCGCGGGCGGCGTACGGGCCTCAGGAGACCCGGGCGGACGAAGCGGCCCGGGAGACCCCGCTCGCGTACGGGCCCCGCGCCCGCGGGCTGTGGTCCGCCGGGACTACCGGCGCGGGCCGCCGTCCCCCCTGCCCTCGCCCCTGCCCTCGTCGTCGCCGTCCGCGCCGCCGTCGCCCCCGGCGCTCTTCGCGTTCTCGTCGCCCAGCTTCTTCAGGAAGTCCGGGTTGTCGTCCGGCGCCACCCACGTCGAGCGCCGCACGGGGCCGCCTTCCCCGCCCGGGGCGGCAGGGCGGCGGCGGTTCCGGCCCGCAAGCAGCCAGCCGACCGAGCCCAGCAGCGGGAACAGGACGATGAGCACGATCCAGGCGACCTTGGGAAGGTGCTTGGCGTCCTCCTTCTTCGTGACGGCGCAGTCGATCAGCGCGTATATCACCACGGCGAGGAAGAGGAAGAACAGCAGGAGCACGCGGCAAACCCCCTGATTGTCGCGGGGCTGCGCTGCGGCCCCACTGCGTCTCCGCGTCAGGCTAGCGTCTCAGCGCCGGTCTTCGTCGGGTCCTTGGCGCCCCTCGGGGCCTTCCTCGTCCCGCTCGGGTTCGCGGTCCGCGTCCTGCTTCCCGTCCGGCTTCGCGTCCCGCTTCTCGTCCGGCTCCTCGTTCTTCGGCGGCTCCTCCTTCGGCCGGTCCTCCCCCAGCGAGCGGAGGAAGTCCGGGTTGTCGTCCGGCGCCACCCACCGGCCGCGTCCCGCACGGCGCCCGTCGCCGACGCCGCCGGCCGCCGCGGCCTCGCCGCCGGCGATCACGGGCCGACCGCGCGGCCGGCCGCCGACGAGCCACGCCAGCGGGCCGAAGAGCACCGAGCCGAAGAGCACGATGATCGCCACCCACACCAGCTTGGGCAGGTTCCGTACTTCCTTCTCCGGGGTGTTCAGGCAGTCGATGAACGCATAGATCCACACCGCCAGGACCAGGAGAAACGGCAGATACCTGAGCATGTGGGGCCCTTCGACGTGCGGTGGGTGCGGCAGTGCGGCGTCCCCGCGCCGGGGTGCGGTGCGGTTCTCGTACGGACACCGCGGTGCGTCCAGGGTAATCCGTAGCGGCGACACCGCCGCCGCGCCGCCCACACCCGGTCCCACACCCCGTCCCGCACCCCTTCGCGGATCGCGCACGGCGCCTGGCGGATACTGGGGCGCATGGCTTACGACGATCTCCGCTCGCTGCTGCGGGCCCTGGAGCGCGACGGCGACCTCAAGCGCATCAAGGCCGAGGTCGATCCGTACCTCGAAGTCGGCGAGATCACCGACCGGGTGAACAAGTCCGGCGGCCCCGCGCTGCTCTTCGAGAACGTCAAGGGCTCCGCGATGCCGCTCGCCATGAACGTCTACGGCACCGACCGCCGGCTCCTCAAGGCCCTCGGCCTCGACTCGTACGCCGAGATCGGCGAGCGCATCGGCGGGCTGCTCAAGCCGGAGCTGCCGCAGGGCTTCACGGGCGTACGCGAGGCGTTCGGCAAGCTCGGCTCGATGGCGCACGTGCCGCCGCGCAAGGCCAAGGACGGGCCCGTGCAGGAGGTCGTCCGCCAGGGCGACGACGTCGACCTCGACACGATCCCCGCGCTCTTCACCTGGCCGCAGGACGGCGGGTCCTTCTACAACCTCGGCCTCACCCACACCAAGGACCCCGAGACCGGCGTCCGCAACCTCGGCCTCTACCGGCTGCAGCGCCACGACCGCCGCACCATCGGCATGCACTGGCAGATCCACAAGGACAGCCGCAACCACTACCAGGTCGCCGCCCGGCGCGGCGAGAAGCTGCCCGTCGCCATCGCCTTCGGCTGCCCGCCGGCCGTGACCTACGCGGCGAGCGCGCCGCTGCCCGGCGACATGGACGAGTACATGCTCGCCGGCTTCATCGGCGGCAAGCGCGTCGAGATGGTCGACTGCAAGACCGTGCCGCTCCAGGTCCCCGCGCACGCCGAGGTGGTGCTCGAAGGCTGGCTGGAGCCCGGCAGGGAGCTGCCCGAGGGCCCGTTCGGCGACCACACCGGCTTCTACACCCCGCAGGAGATGTTCCCGGCCCTGACGATCGACGCGGTGACGATGCGCCGCCGCCCGCTCCTGCAGTCGATCGTCGTCGGCCGCCCGCCGACCGAGGACGGCCCGCTGGGGCGGGCCACCGAGCGGTTCTTCCTGCCGCTGCTGAAGGTGATCGTGCCGGACATCGTGGACTACCACCTGCCCGAGGCGGGCGGCTTCCACAACTGCGCGATCGTCTCGATCGACAAGAAGTACCCGAAGCACGCGCAGAAGGTGATGTCCGCGATCTGGGGCGCGCACATGATGTCGCTGACCAAGCTGATCATCGTGGTCGACGCCGACTGCGACGTGCACAACCTGCACGAGGTCGCCTGGCGGGCGCTGGGCAACACCGACTACACCCGCGACCTGTCCGTCGTCGAGGGCCCGGTCGATCACCTCGACCACGCCTCGTACCAGCAGTTCTGGGGCGGCAAGGCCGGCATCGACGCCACCGCGAAGCTCCCCGAGGAGGGCTACACGCGCGGCTGGCCGGAGATGGTCGTCTCCGACCCGGACACGGCGGCGAAGGTCGACGCGCGGTGGCGGGAGTACGGCCTATGACGGCCGCCGGCCGTGTCGTGGGGCCGGGGCCGGCCCCGGCCGGCAGCGGGGTGCGGGCGTTTCTGCGGCTGGTGATGATCGAGCACTCGGTCTTCGCGCTGCCGTTCGCGTACATCGCCGCGCTGACCGCCATGCTGCTCGACGGCGACGGCGGGATCGCGTGGGGGACGCTGCTCCTCGTGACCGTCGCGATGGTGGCGCTGCGCACGTTCGCGATGGCCGCCAACCGGATCATCGACCGCGAGATCGACGGCCGCAACCCCCGCACCGCGCACCGCGAACTGGTCACCGGCGCGGTCTCGGTGCGCTCGGCGTGGCGGGGCGCGCTGATCGCCCTCGCGGTCTTCCTCGGCGCCGCCGCCCTGCTGAACCCGCTGTGCCTGATGCTGGCGCCGGTGGCGGCGGTGCCGATGGTGGTCTACCCGTACGGCAAGCGGTTCACGACGTACCCGCACGCGATCCTCGGGCTCGCCCAGGCGATCGGGCCGATCGGCGCGTGGCTGGCGGTCACGGGGGAGTGGTCGTGGGACGCGGTGCTGCTCGGGCTGGCGGTGGGCGTGTGGATCGGCGGCTTCGACCTGATCTACGCCTGCCAGGACGTCGACAGCGACCGCGCCGAGGGCATCCGCTCGGTCCCGGCCCGCTTCGGCGTCGCCGGAGCGCTGTACGGGGCGCGGGCGGCGCACGTCGTGACGATGGCGCTGTTCGTCTGGTACGCGCTGGCGACGGACGCGGGTGCGCTGTTCTGGGTCGGGCTCGCGGTGGTGGCGGGGGTGTTCGCGTACGAGCACAGCATCGTGCGCCCGGGCGACCTGAGCCGGCTGAACCGGGCGTTCTTCACGCTGAACGGCGTGATCGGGATCGTCCTCTTCTGCTGCGCGGCGGCGGACCTGTTCGTACGGGACCTGGGCGTGTGACCGCCGCGGCGGTCACCCCGCCGTACGGCCGAGGTGGAGCACGAACACGGTGACTCTTCCGTCGTCGATCCGGTAGATCGCCCGGTAGCGGCCGACCCGAAGGCGACGTTTGTCGCTGCCCCAGGGCGTGGAGTTCTTCGGGCGCTGCTCCGTGGCGAGCGCGTCGACGGCGTCGAAGAGTGCCCGTAGTCCGGCGGGGTCGTCGTCGAGGAAGCCTGCGGCGGCGTTCAGGGCGTCGGTCTCCCAGACGACCTCGTGGCTCACGTGTCGAATCCCAGCCGCCTGCGCGCCTCGTCGTGCGACACGTAGGTGTCCTCGCCGCGGGCCTTGCGGGCCTCGTACTGTGCGACGGCGAGGGCGTCTTCGAGGTCCTCGATGTCCGCTATGGCGACGATCATGGCGGCGGGTTCGCCGTGGTCGGTGATGACGGTGCGCTCCCGGCCGAGAGCGGCACGGCGGACGAGCGCGCCGAACTGGCTGCGCGCTTGCGCGATGGGCAGCGTTTCGGTCATGCATCAACTGTACAGAACATGACTCTCGTGCCTCGGCTCAGGGCCTGGAGAACGGGAGCGCCAGGGGGCGCGGGTACGACCACAGCACGCCGTTCTTCGCCCGCCTGCAGCCGACGATCGCGAACGCCAGGGACGTCACCAGATACAGCCCCCAGGCGGTCATCGGCACCGCCGGCACCCACTCCGGCCAGCCCTGCTCCTCCGCCATGTAGATGCTCCCGGCCAGCAGCGCGCCGAAGGCCACGGACGCGACAACCTGGGTGATGCCCCAGTTCAGGCCCTCGGTGCCGTGGTGGCGGACGAAGGGGTCCTTGGCCTTGCCGCGGATGTTCAGCGGCCCGATCCAGGAGAGCAGGAAGCCGACGCAGCAGGCGCCGGTGCCGGCGACGAAGATGAGCAGCGCGGACAGGTGCGCCCACATCGCCGAGTCGGGCGGCGGCTTCCCGGGCGGGCCCTGCGGGTAGAGCTGCGGCGGGTACGGGGCGCCGGGGGCCGCGGGCGGGTACGGCACGGGGGCGCCGGCGGGCGGGGCGTACGGGCCGGGCCCGGCCTGCGGTGCGTAAGGGCCGGGGGCGCCCGGCGGCGGCGCGTGGGGCGGCTGGCCGGGCGGGGGC